>JAEUJT010000212.1 GCA_016793525.1 Archangium sp.
CCTGGCACGCACTGGCCGGTCGAACACCACGCGCCGTCTGCACAGTCACTGTCTCGGCTACAGGCAAAGGTCGCCCGCGCGACGCCAAGGTCTCCAATCGAACAGGCGCCGACTCCGAGCCCGACCAGGGCGATACATGCCACCTTCAGCTGAAGTGGAAGACGGCGAGACACGGCAATCACGGAGCTTGCCCGACTTTCGTCGAGCCTCCATGGTCGAGCGCGCGTGAGACGTTGGCGCTCATCGCCCAGCGAGTTCGTCAGCGCACCTCGTAGATCGACTTGCGCGCGTCAGCTCCGGTCGGCCTGCACCATGGTCTCGAGCAGCGCCTTCTGCACGTGGAGCCGATTTTCCGCCTCGTCCCACACCGCGCTCTGGGGGCCGTCGATGACGTCGGCGGAGACTTCTTCACCGCGGTGTGCCGGCAGGCAGTGCAGGAAAATCGCCTTTGGCGCAGCCAGCTTCATCAGCGCTCCATCGACCTGGAACCCGCCGAGGTCGGTGAGGCGCTTCGCCGATTCTGCCTCTTGGCCCATCGAGGTCCACACATCGGTGATGACCACGTCAGCGCCCTTCACCGCTTCTTTCACGTCGTGTGTGCACACCACGTGTTTCGGCGAGAGCGCCACCACGTCGTCAGCCGGGTGGTAGCCCTTCGGTGACGCGAGGCGCAGGCGGTAGTCGAAGAGGCTCGCGGCCTCGGCGAAGCTGCGGCCCATGTTGCTGGCGGTGTCGCCCACGAAGGCCAGCGTCTTCCCCGCGACAGTGCCGAGCTTCTCTTCGATGGTGAACAGGTCGGTGAGAATCTGCACCGGGTGCCCGCCGTCCGTGAGGCCGTTGATGACTGGCGCGTCGCAGTGCTTCGCGAATTCTTCGATGCGCGAGTCAGCGAAGGTGCGCATCATCACCACGTCGCAGTAGCGGCCGGTGACGCGGGCGGTGTCGGCCAGGGGCTCTCCGCGCGACATCTGGCTGTTGCTCGTCGACAGGTCGATGCAGCTGCCGCCGAGCTGCATCATCGCCGCCTCGAAGGACAAGCGCGTGCGCGTCGACGCCTTCTCGAAGATGAGCACGAGGGTGCGCCCGGCCATGGTGTTCACCACGCGGTGGTGGCGGCGCGCGTCTTTCAGCACCGCGGCCCGGTGGAAAAGCGCCTTCAGCTCGTCGAGGCCCAGGTCTCGGATTTTCAGGAAGTCGCGCTTCACAGGACAGCCTCTTTCAGTGACGTGAACAGCGAGTCGAGCGTGGGAACGGTGCCCGCGCGCGCCGAGATGGCGGTGGAGCGCTCGGTGAGGGCGACGAGCTGGCGGTCGACCGATTCGGGGCCAGTGCTGCCTTCGCTCCGCTTGCGCGCGATGGCGCCGGTGGGCTCGAGCACCGCCAGCGTCTGCGCGTCGAGCGCCGCGTCGATGGACTGCGCGAGCTCGAGGGGTGCCTTGGTCAGAGGGAGCCCGCGCTCCTGGCAGCGACGAACGAGGCTGCCCACCACCTGGTACGCCTTGCGGAACGGCATGCCCTTCTTCACCAGCGCCTCCGCCAGGTCGGTGGCCTGCGTGAAGCCCTCGTCGACGCCCGCTCGGCAGCGTGCCGCATCGAACGTCACCCGCGGGAGCGCCAGGCGCAGCATCGCCACCGCCCCGTGGAGCATCGGCGCCGTCTCCAGCAGCGGCGCGCGGTCTTCTTGCAGGTCTCGGTTGTAGCCGCCGGGCAGGCCCTTCACCGTGGTGAGTAGGCCCACCAAGTTACCGATGGCGCGGCCGCTCTTTCCGCGGAGCAGCTCGAACACGTCGGGGTTGCGCTTCTGCGGCATCATCGACGAGCCCATGGAGATGTCGCCCGAAAGCGAGGCGAAGCCGAACTCGCTGGTGGTGAAGTCGATGAAGTCGGTCGACAGCCGGCTCGCGTGTACGAAGAAGCGCGCGGTGGCGTAGGTGTAGTCGAGCGCGAAGTCGCGCTCTCCCACAGTGTCGAGCCCGTTGAGCGTCATCGAGGAGAAGCCGAGCAGCGTGCGCGTCGTCTCGCGGTCGATGTTGAGCGACGAGCCGCTGATGGCACCCACGCCGAGGGCGAGAACATCTGCCTGCTCGAGCGCAAACGTGAAGGCCTGCAGGTCGCGGAGAAACGCCGCGCCGTACGACGCGAGCCAGTACGCGAGGGAGATGGGCTGGGCGCGCTGCCGGTGGGTGTAGCTCGGCAAGATGATGTGTTTGTCGGCGCGGGCGCGGGCCACGAGCTCGTGGATAAACGCGGTGAGCTCGGTGACGGCCTTGGCGCACGCGGCGCGCACGTGGAGGCGCAGGTCGGTGGCCACCTGGTCGTTGCGCGAACGCGCGGAGTGAAGCAGCGCCGCCGGAGCGCCGATGGTGCGGTTGAGCTCGACCTCGACCGCCATGTGCACGTCTTCTTCGTCGGGCAGCACCAGCGTGCCGGCCACGTCGCGGTTCCAGAGCGCAACCAACCCGTCACGAATGGTGCGGGCGTCGGCCGCGGGGATGACGCCCTGTCGTCCCAACATCGTGACGTGCGCCATGGAGCCGAGCAGGTCTTCGCGCAGCAGCCGCTTGTCGAGCTCGAGCGAGCTGGAAAACGCCAACACCTCGGGCAACAGGCCAGTGCCACCAGCCGCTTCGGTCTTCGCCAACGTCATACGCTGAGTCCTTTCAACCACAGGCCGTGCAGCTCGCGCTTCAGCCGCGCCGGCTTGATGCCTTTTGCTGGAACCACCACCACCGTGTCGTCACCTGCCACCGAGCCCAGCACGCTGGGGTGTCGCGCGCCGTCGATGGCCGCTGCAACGACGGAGGCCGCTGCAGGGCGCGTTCGAATCACCACCATCGCGTCGCCGTCGTCGACCATCGTCACCAGGTGGCCCACGCTGCGGAGCGCGTCGTCGCCGGCGGAGAGCGGTGTGTCTTCGAGCTCGTACACCGTGCCCACGCCGGGCAGCGTCGCGCGGCGCGCTTTCAACTTCGTCAGGTCGCGGCTCACCGTAGCCTGCGTCACCTCGACGCCTTGCCGTTTGAGCAACACGCCCAATTCTTCCTGCGTGCCGACGCGGTTGGTCAGCAGCAGTTTGCGAATGAGCGCCCGGCGCTCGCGGTGAGTCAGCGCCTCAGCCATGCGTCACCAGCGAGCCGATGCCTTGGTCGGTGAAGAACTCGGCGATGATGGAGTGCGGCGTGCGTGCGTCGATGACGTGCACGCGTTCGACTCCGCGCTCGAGGGCGGAGATGGCGCAGCGGGCCTTGCGGCTCAGGTTGCGGCCGAACGCGTTGGCCTCGAGCTTTTGGCGGAGCGACGTGGTGGTGAGCTGAGCCAACAGCTCGTCGTCTTGTACGAAGCCGGGCACACCCACGAGGTACACGAGCTTCGAGGCCTGCGCGGCGACGGCGAGCTCCGAGGCCACCTGGTCGGGCTCGAGCGGCAGCGTGGTGCCGTCGTCGAGGAAGCCGACCGGCGACACCACCGGCACGTAGTTGCGCTGGAGAAACATCTCCAACACGTCGCGGTTGATGGCGGTGACCTCTCCGCGGTCGTCGTCGGCGCGGCGGGCTTTGAGAAACGAAGCGTCCATCCCCGAGATGCCGATGGCCTGCGTGCCGTTGCGGTTGAGCAAGGTGACGAGCTCGGTGTTGGTCTGCCCGCTGAGCATCATCTCGTGTGAGCGCGCGTCGCCCTTCGAGGCGCCTTCGGGGCTCTCGCCGTGCACGATGATGGGCACCATGCCGACCGCGCGAAGGAGGCCCACGTCTTCAGCGATGGAGGCCCGCAGCGAGTCTTTGCTCATCGCGTGACGGCCGACCTTCAAGATGACGCGCTTGTTGGCGAAGCGGCTGATGTACGTGAGCGCCTGGGTGACGAGGTTGACCTTGAACTTCGGCGAGTAGTTCGCGAGCCGGTCGTCTTTCACCACGCTGCCGTCGGGAGAAGGCACGAGCAGCGACGAGTAGTCGGCGTTGATTTTGACGTAGTCGTACGACAGGTCGCAGCCCCACGCGGTGGAGGTCGCGTCGCCGGCGCGGACATCGACGAGCACCACAATCTCCGGAGCCCGCATGCGCGCACGGAGCCGGCCATGGCCGTGGAGCGACGGGCCTTCGTTGGCGCCGTTCTGGCTCACTTCGTCGGGCGCGGAGATGGGCTCGAGCGTCGGCTTGGCGTCGTAGACGACGATGTCTTGCACCACGACCTTCGCGCGGGTGGGGTCGACCGCGTATTGCTTTGCTCCGCAGCGGGCGCCGATGGAGGCGAGAATTCGGCCCCAGTTCGGGTCGGCTCCGAAGATGGCCGCCTTCACCAGGGTGGATCCAGCGACGGACTTCGCCAGGTCGGTGGCGATTTCTCGCGTCGGCGCACCTGACACTGTCACCTCGAGCAACCGGGTCGCGCCTTCTCCGTCTTTGGCGATTTCTTTCGTCAACTCGATGCAGATGTCTTTCACCTTCGCGGCGAAGAGCTCGTATTCGGGGCCGACGTCGACGATCTCCGGGTTGCCGAGCGCGCCGTTGGCCAACGCGATGACCGCGTCGTTGGTGCTGGTCTCGTTGTCGATGGTGAGGTTGTTGAAGCTGCCGTCCATCGCTTCGCGGAGCACGCGCTGGAGCATCGCGGGCGAAATCGCCACGTCGGTGCAGATGATGCCGATGGTCGACGCGAGCTGGGGGGCAATCATGCCCGAGCCTTTGCACATCGCGGTGATGCGACCCTCTTTGCGGCCGAAGCGCACCGAGCGCGACGCGACCTTGATGTGCGTGTCGGTGGTGAGAATCGCCTCGGCGGCGCTCTCCGGACCGACCTTGAGCTGCGCCTTCAACGTGGGGAGCGCGGCAATGATTTTCGCTTTGGGGAGCCGCTGGCCGATGACGCCGGTCGACGCCATCAACACCGCTGAGGCCGGCACGTCGAGCACCGCGGCCGTCGCGGCGCAGAGCTCGGTGACGTCGGTTTCACCCTCCGCTCCGGTGAGCGCGTTGGCGTTGCCGGAGTTGATGAGAATCGCGCGAATGCCCGTGGCGGGGAGCCGGCGCGCGCAGTCGACCACCGGGGCGGCCCGCGCGGCGTTCATCGTCAGCACCGCGGCAGCGTTGCAGGGCTTCTCGCTCGTGATGAGCGCCAGGTCTTTCTTGAACGGCTTGATGCCGGCATGCAGGCCCGAAAAGGTGAAACCACGCGCGACGGGCATGTCTTAGAGGCCCTCGGTCTCGGGGAAGCCGAGCTGCAGGTTGAAGTTCTGAATGGCCTGGCTCGCCGCGCCCTTGAGCAGGTTGTCGATGGCGGAGATGGCCACGAC
>JAEUJT010000220.1 GCA_016793525.1 Archangium sp.
AGCGTTCGCCCGCCGATGAAGCCGACGAAGATGCTGCCGAAGGCCGCCCACAGCGCACCCCACGCGAGGCCGGCGAACGGCTCCGCGAGGGCCGCATCACGAATGAGCCGCAGCCCGATGTAGCGGTGCAACACCACCATCAGGCTCAGCATCACGGTCAGCAACAGCAGCCCGCGAACGAACAAGAAGAGGGGCACTTCAGACAGCGGCGCGGCGGTATCGGGCGACGGCGACGACGGAGACTCAGAGGCCATGGAACCCACACTGTAACTGCCGAGCGGCCTCACCGCTCCCGGGGCTCACACTTCTTCACGCAGGCCTACGCGGCGGCGCGCCAGCCCGGAGGTGTGGGCCAGGGGAGCTGCACGTCGGCTTCGCGCTCGAGCTGCTGGAGCAAGGTCTCCGGGCTGTGGAGGACGCCGTGGGTGCAGTCTTCTGCCACCAGGCCGCCGACGGCGTGCGCCAGCTCGTTGACGATGGCCGCCACCGTGAGCAACGGGCCAGTGCTGGAGACGTAGAGGCCTCCGTCGCTGGTGAGCCAGACGTCGACCCGGTCCCAGCTGGTGCGGGCGAGCGACCAGCGCGTCTGCGCGGGGTCGACGCGGCGGAGGGTCGGGAGCGAATCCATCACCTGCTCCACGGTGGCCATGGCGCGGCGAGACAGCGGGCCAGCGAGCGGGCTCTCGGTCAACTCGTCATGGGCGACGGGGAATTCCCAGCGGGTGACCTGCGGCTTCACTCGAACGATGGCGAATTGTCGAACCATGCCCGCTTGACGAACGAGCCGGCGAAACTGTGCAAAAAAAGTCGACGTCGCCCGGAGTGGCCACGAATCACCGGCGGTTACAAGGGCGCTCGATTAGGGTGCCCCACCCTGTATGAGCGACAAATCGGCCTTTCTGTCTCGCGCAGCCGCGGCGTACGCCCGGCTCATCGTCAATAACCCCGGCCGTGTGTTGACGGTGCTGCTCGTGCTCGGCGTCATCGCCACGTACCTGACCACCCAGCTCACCATCGAGTCAGACCAGCTGTCGCTCATCAGCCAAGAGCTGCCCGAAGTGAAAAACGTGAAGCGGGTCATCGACATGGTGGGCGGCGCGGGCCACCTGATGTTGACCCTGCGGGCCGACGACGTCGAGACGCTGAAGCAGACCGCCGACGCGGTGAACGAGGTGCTCACCACGGCCAAGCAGCCCGACGGCACGCCGTACGTCCGGGCGCTCACCTACAAGGTGCCGATCGATTTCATTCAAGAGAACATGGTCCTCTTCATCAAGACCGAGGACCTGCAGGAGGGCCGCCGCCGCCTCACCCCGTACATCAAAGATCAGATTCGCCGCATGAACCCGTTTTTCCTCGAGATCCGCAAGACGGAGCCGGTGAAGCTCGAGCTCGAAGACCTGATCAGCAAATACGCCTCGGTCGGCAAGAAGAGTATCCGCGACAGCTATTACATCTCTGACGACAAGCAGATGATGATGATGCTGATCAAGCCGATGTGGACTTCGACCGAGCTGGCGAAGACCAAAGAGTTCATCGACGTGATGACCGGCGAGGCGCCCATCGGCCAGCCGGTGACCAAAGGCCTGCTCTTCGACGCCGCGCAGAAGGCGAAGCGCACGCTGGTCGAAGACTACCAGCGCATGGGCGACACCAAGACCGTCGCCTTCGGCTTCACCGGCTCGTACAAAACCGGCGTCGACGACTCGTACGCGATGAAAGAGTCGCTCGACGACGTCTTCATCTGGGCCTTCACCTTCATCGTCATCATCACCATTCTGTTCTTCCGCAAGTGGGCGCCCACGCTCATCGTCATCTCGGGCATGGCGCTGGGCACGGTGCTCACCATGGGCTTCGCGAAGCTGACGCTCGGTGAGCTGAACATGATCACCAGCATCATCGGCGCCATTCTCATGGGGTTCGGCATCGACTACGGCATTCACTTCATCTACCGCACGCGCATCGAGCTCGGCGCCGGCAAGCGGTACGACGTGGCCATCACCGACGCGCTGATCAACGCCGGCCGCCCGGCCTTCATCGCCGCCATCGTCACCGCGGGCAGCTTCTTCGTGTTGCTCGTCTCCGGCTTCCGCGGCTTCTCGCAGTTCGGCTTCCTCGCTGGCTTCGGCACGCTCATCATCGGGCTGACGCTGTTCGCCTGGAGCCCCGCCATTCTCTCGCTCCTCGGCCGACGCGACCCCGAGTTGCCCCGCCGCCTCATCGGAGAGATGAAGCCGCCGTCAGCCGAGATGGTGAGCGGCGAGACGCGCATTCGCTCGCCGAAGCTGCTGCTGGGCCTGGCGCTGGTGGTGGTGGGCGCGGTGTGCGCCTTCTCTGTGCCGTGGGTCGATGAGCCGCTGCCGAAAGACCGCGAGCCGACCATGTTCGAGCGGCTCCGCGGCGGCACGCGCTTCAACTACAACACCCGCGCGCTGGCGCCCGATGAGCAGCCGAGCATCAAGCTGCAAGACGAGATCAGCCGCCGCTACGACATCTCCTCAGACCCCATTGCCGTCGTCACCTCGAGCATCGAAGAGGCGAAAGACATCTGGGACGCGATGACGTTGAACCCCGAGACCGGGTTCAACATCAACTCCGAGAAGTACAAGACGGTCGACCAGGTGGTGAGCATCTACAGCTTCGTGCCGCCGCCGGAGACGGCCCAGGCCAACGCCGCGGTGCTCGCCGAGTGGCGCGAGGAGCTCAAAGACATCGACATCGGCTCGCTCCCGCCCGACCTGCAAGAGAAGGCCGGGTTCTTCAAGCGGGTGCTCGAGAAGAAGCCCTTCGGCGTCAACGAGGTGCCGCGCCTCTACGCCGAGCTGTTCGAGTCGCTGCCCACCACGCGCCCCGAAAACAAGGGCTACCTCACCTACCTGTACCCGAAGGTCGACCTGTGGGACGGCAAGAACCTGCTCGCCTTCGCCGATGAGACGCACATCATCACCGGCAAGAGCGGCAAGGAGTACCAAGCGGCCGGCCTCGCCACTGTGTACGCGCGCCTCGCCCGCATCGTGCTGTTCGACGGCAAGCTCACGGTGGTGCTCGCCGCGCTGTGGATTCTGCTGATGCACTTTCTCGACTTTCGCTCGGTGAAGCTGGCGCTGGCGTCGGTCATTCCCCTCGGCATCGGGCTGTGGATGATGCTGGGCACGATGAGCATCACCAACCACCGGCTCAACTTCATGAACCTGGTGATTCTGCCGATTCTCCTCGGCTTCGGCGTGAGCCACGGCCTCTACCTGCTGCACCGCTTCTTAGAAGGCGTGTCGCCGATGGTGGCGCTGCGCTCGGTGGGCGCCGCGGTGGCCTCGTCGACCCTCACCGCCATCGCCGGCTTCGCCTCGCTCTTCTTCGCCGAGCACAACGGCCTGCGCTCCATCGGCTTCGTGGCGTGCATCGGGTTGGCGACCACGCTCATCGTGAGCTTCACGGTCTTGGCCGCGGTGCTCCAACTCATCTACGACAAGCAGGGCAAGCAGAAGCTCGGCGAAGGCACGTAGGTAGATCGCCGCCACCGCCTCGCCGATACTCGCGGGCACGACATGGGTCCATTCGATGTGAAGCGGTTGGCGGGAGCGCGGGTCGACCGAATTCTCGAGCGCGAGTCCGTTCGCGCCCGCACCGCCCTCGAGGTGATGAAGCAGCGCTACCCGTCGGCGGGCAACCGCGAGCTCTCGCAGCGCTTCATCGACGACAAGAAGCAGCTCGCCGGCATGGTGGGCGGCGTCACCGGCATCTTCGGCGTGGCGTCGGTGCCGTTCGACCTGGTGAGCATGGCGTACCTGCAGCTGTCGCTCCTGGTCGAGGTGGCCACGGTGTTCAAGGCCGACGTGAAGACCGAACACGGCCGCGCCGAGCTGCTCGACGTCTTTGGAGAAGCCAACGGCATCGGCCCCCTCGCGCGCGCCAGCCCCCGGGTGTTGGGCAGCCTGGCCGGCCTCCTGTTGCGCAGCGGCGGGTTGGCGGGCCTGGGCCGGGTGGTGCCGCTGGTGGCGGTGCCCATCTCGGCGTACCTCAACAACCGGCACGTGCAGCGGGTGGGCGACGCGGCGGTGCGGCACTACGACGGCTGGGCGCACGCCCACGAGAAACAGCAGCGCGCCTCAGACACGGCCAACGATACGCCTCGCGCCAAAGACTCAGCTCAGGCCAAGTAGCCCTTTTCGCGCAGCAGCTCGTTGAGGGCGTGTAAAATCTGCCCTGCCTTCTCTTGCGCGGCGCGCGCGGTCTCGAGGCGTTGGAGCTCTTGAACGCTCAGGCCACCGCCCTCGTCGACCTCGTCGGCCAGCATCTCGTCGAGCAGCGTGTTCGCCGAGGGGGCGCGCTTCATCATCGCCGCCATGGCCGGGTTGGACGGCGCGTCGGGGTCGAACACCATCTCGTCGGCCATCGCCTGCGACACGCGGGCCAGGTTCTGCTGCTGCACGCCGTGAGAGAAGGTGCGGCCCCCGGTGTTCAAGGGCGCGCCCGGCTGCGTCACGTAGTGGCTCTGAATCGCGCCAAGAATGTCGCTCTCGGTGGCCAGCTGGGCGATGACTCGGCACCCGGTCTTCGACTTCACCGCGTCGATGACGTCGAGCTGCGTCGGGTCGGCCATCGCCACCGTCAGCGTGCGGTCGACCAGCGACACCGGGAAAATGAGGTTGTCTTGGCAGTACCGCACGTCGAGGCGAGACAGCGCCCCCGCGTCTTTCCCCACGCCGGCCAACCCCATCACCGGCACCTTGAGCGCCTTGCTGATGGTCTGGGTCAACACCATTTCGTCGACGAAGCGCAGCTCGAGGAGCGCGTGCGAAAACGTGCCGCCCCACTGCTCGAGGTGGGCCAGCGCGCTGCGGAGCTGCATCTCGTCGATGAGCCCGGCCTTCACCACGATGTCTCGAATCTTGCCGACGTTTCGGGGCAGCGCCATGACCCGCCAGAGCCTACTCCACCTCGTGCGCGCCGCAGGTTTTCGGCCGTCACTTCATGTGGGCCAGCGCGTCACTCCAACGGCCAGTCGCCTTCAGCACCAACTCGAGGAGCTCGCGGGCGGCGCCGTGACCGCCGGAGCGTGACGACACGAGGTGCACCGCGCTCCGCACCTCGGCCACCGCGTCGGCCGGGCATGCCGCCAGCCGCACCTGCTTCATCGCCGGCAGGTCGTTCACGTCATCGCCCATGTAGGCGCAGTCGCCGGGGGCCACGCCCAACACTCCGCACAGCTCGACCAGGCCGGCGCCCTTGTCTCGGCGCCCTTGAAAGACCTGCGCCACCTTCAGCTCGGCGGCGCGCTGCGCGACGATGGGGGAGTCGCGCGCGGTGAGCCACGCCACGGGCACGCCGGTGAGCCGCGCCAAGACGATGGCGTGGCCGTCTTTCACGTCGAAGCGCTTCTGCGACTCGCCGCCCGGGCCGTACCAGAGGCCTCCGTCGGTCAACACGCCATCGACGTCGAACACCACCGCCTTCACCCCGGCGGCGAGTGACTCGAGCGTCACTTCGTCGCCTCGTAGGCGACCACCGCATCACCCACCCCGGCCAGCACCTTCTCCAGCGCGGCGGCGGAGGTCGAGTCGCCCTCGACGTAGATGAACGAGGCGGTGACGATGACCGGCGCGTCGGTGAGCACCCAGAACTCGCGCTTCTCCTTCGTCGGGGGCTTGACGGTGGTGTCGGTGGTGAAGGCCACCAGCCCTCGCAGCGGCCGCTTCGTGCCCGGGAGCATGCGCACCACCCGCGTCACCGTGCCGTTTTCGATCTTCTTCAGGTTGGTTTCGGCGTCGGTGAGAAACGCCATGATGGACTGCTCGTCTTGGAGCGGCGAGCCGCGCATCGACACCCCCAACGTCGCGGTCAAGTCGGAGCTGTGCCGCAACAACAGCGACCGGGGCATCTCATCGACCACCGAGAACCCCTCGGGAATCGACACCACGAGCGGGCCGATTTTCTTGCCTCGGTGGACCATCGGCGCGGGGGCCGTCGGCGTCGTCGCAGGGGGCGGCGACGGCACGTCACGTTGGCACGCCGCGAAGACCACCACGCCGAGCCAGGCGGCCTTCATTGCGCCTTCTTCTCGAAGTACTGCAGGTCGACGAAAATGGCCGCGGCCAGCAGCAGCGCGCGCTCGGCGGCCGACGCGACAGAGCCGAACGAGAGGTTGAACGTATCGGCGTCGGTGAACGCCTCGCGCAGCACGCCACCCCACTTCTTCTCGATGCGCGCCACCTCGGCCTCACCGCGGAAGAAAGGGAAGGTCCACACCTTGAGCAGGCCCGAACGCATCTCCATCACCACGTTGCCGCGCGCGTCTTCGACGTCGAAGCGCTTGCTGAAGAACGCCCACCGCTGCTGGAGCGCACCGAGGAACTCGCCGGCCGCGCTGAAGAGCTCGATGCGCTGAAAGAAGAACCGAAACGGGTGGTGGGCGCGAAACGCCATTTGCCGGGCGGCGTCGAACAGCATGATGTCGTACTCGCGCCAGTGGCCTACGAACTGCCGGGCCAGAATCGCCAGCAGGCCACCGCCCTGCTCCGCCGCGAACCCGATGGGCGAGCCCGACGCGTCGCGAATCTCATATTTGTTTCGGGTTTCGATGCCGAGCAGCTCGCCGAGCTCTTTTCGCTGCACGATGGTGAGGGCCGCGTGTCCGCCAAGGTTCATGGTGCGCGGAGCATAGAGCAGAGCGCCGCGGGGTGGAGAACGGGATGCAAGCGCCGCCACACCGGCGCACCTGTTCAATCGCTGAGCGCGCCGTCACGGCAGAGGCGCCGCGCCGACCCGCTCGAGCAGCCGCACGGCCTCGGCCGCCGAGCTCGTCTCGGGCAGGCGCTTCACCACGTCGCGCAGCACAGCGGCCGCCGCCGCCGAGCGGCCGAGGTCAGACAGCGCGAGGGCCTTGCGCACCAGGGCCGACGCCTCGAGCTCCCGGCTCTCGGGCTTGGCGCGGAGGTAGGCGTCGATGGCCGTCAGCGCGCGCGCCGGCTGGCGCAGCTCTCCCTGCAGCAGCGAAGCGGCGAGGAGCAGGCCGCGTTTCCCCTGCGGCTCGCTGGTCTTGCCCGCCGCGAGGTACGCGTCGACCGACGCCTTTGCATTGCCCTGGCGTCGGAGGCAGTCACCCAACACGAGCCAGACGTCGGCATCGTTTGCGTCATGTGTGAGCCACCGCCGCGCCTCGATCACCACGGTGTCGCAACCACCGCGCGCGGCCGCCGAGCGCCAGGCCGTCACCGGCGCTGAAGCTCGCGCCGGCTGAGGCTTCTCGCTCGGCGCGGGGGCCTTGGCGTCGATGGCCGGAGCGGGAGGAGGTGGTGATGGAGGGGAGGCCTCGAGCTCTTCGAAGGCTGTGGCGTCGAGCGGCGCGGCGGGCGAAGCCTCGGCGCCGAAGCGCTGGGTCTGGCCGGCAGTGAGGCGGGCCCGGGCGCCGCTCGTCGCGGTCACCTCGACTGTGCCACGAAGCACATCGACGTCGAGGCGCCCTTCGACCACGCGCACCCGAAACACGGTGCCCACCACGTGCACGCGGCCGAGCGGGGTCTCCACGTCAAACTGCCGCGGCCCGCGTGCGGCGTTCACCTGCGCCGCCACCGCCCCGGTCAACAGGCGAACCACGGTTGCCCGGCTGCCGGCTCGCTCCACCTCGAGCTGCGTCGACGGCCCGACGCCGACGTCGTCATCGCCGATGCGCAGCAGCGCGTGCCCAGCTGGCGCAGTGACGTAGCGGCCACCATCGACGGCCGCTTCCCGCGAGGCCACGACCGCCGGAACCCAGGGCACCTCGGGCGCCGGGCGCAGCACGAAGACGAGCGCCGCCGCGGCCGTCACCACCGCGACTCCCGCGAACGCCCAGCTGCGGCGTGGTGGTGGCGCCTCGGCGCGTTCGAGCAGCGCGGCCACCTGAGCCCGCGTCGGTGGCCTCCGCGAGGGCTCGAGTTGCGCCGTGAGCGCGGCCCCGAAGGCCGACCAGCGCTGCACCTCGGCGCGGCACTCGTCACAACCCTCCGCATGGGCCTCGAAGGCCGTCATGTCTGCGGGAGGCAGCGCCCGGGCCAGGTACCGGTCTCGGTTGGCGCACGCGCTCGTCACGGCGTCACCTCGGGCGCTGGCATGACGCCCTCGTCGAGCGCGCCGCGCAGCTGCTGCCGGGCGCGGTGGAGTCGGGTGAAGACGGTGTTGGGTGAAAGCCCCAGCGCTTCTCCGATCTCCTCGGCGGTCCACCCCTCGACGAGGTTCAACAGCACCACCGTGCG
>JAEUJT010000242.1 GCA_016793525.1 Archangium sp.
CCTGGCAAAGATGTACAACGACATCGCCAAGTCTGCGCTGAACAACATTCGGTGAAGACATGGCCATGAACAGCGAACACCAGTCACAGACCTTGGCGCAGCAGCTCGGTTTTTCAGCGGAAGACGCAGACCAGCTCTGCCGGTTCGGGTGCGAGCTTGCCTCGGCGGGGCAGCTCGACGATGCGCGGGTGATGTTCGAGGGGGTGCTGACATTGAACCCCTTCGACGCCGTCACCCGGGCTGCGCTGGGCGCCGTGCTGCAAGAATGCGGAGACATTGAGGCCGCTGAGCGCGCATACGGTGAAGCACTCGCCATCGACCCATCGACACCCATCGCACGGCTGAACAGGGGAGAGCTTCGGCTCAAACGCGGTGACGCGGGCGGTGTCGATGACTTGCGCGTGGTCGCAGATTTGAACACGAGTGTCGGCACACGTGCCCGGGCAGTTCTGAAGCAGCGCGCCAGCACCGGGCGTTGACGAAAAAGCGGCTGCTGTCGCCAGTGGGGGCAGGGCGGCGTTGGGTTGGGGCGACGGCGGCCAGATTTCAACGAGGGGTCGTTGAGATCTCGACGGGCGGGTGGGCCAAAGCTGGCTCGCCCGCTCTCGGCTTTTGCGGGCTCAGCTGTGCGGCTTAGGCCGGTTCCCCGCGGGAGGTGGCGGTGGCGGCGTAGGCGCATCTTCGGCCTGGGCCTCCGCCAGCAGCAGGTCTTTCATGTGGCGGAGGCTCTCGCGGGTCTGCTCGACGAACGGGCTCGCCGCTCCGATGCGCTCAGCCGCCTCGAGCGTGCGCTCGTACACGGTGATGGCCTTGGTGATGAGCACCCGAATCTTCTTTCGCAGCTCAGTGCGGTAGGTGGCCTGCTCGGCCGGGTCGAGGTCGTTCGGCGCCGGCGCGTTCACCATGTGCTCGTACATGTTCTCGTACAGGTTGCCGATGCGCTGCCCCGAGGCGGTGGCCCAGTACCCGTTGCCGAGCCGAATCGCTCGCAGGTAGTGGCCTTGCGCTGACAAGAGCAGCTCAGATTTGTACTCCAAGTCTTGCGCGAGCTTCTCCGTGTCTTTGCTGCCGTCGAGAATGATGGACTCGTAGTGGATGCGGAAAATCTCTCCCAAGAAGAACTGGGCCTGCCCGGGGAAGTATTCGTCGATCAAGTCTTTGTCGGGCTGCTCCTGCCAGTACGCCATCGCGGCGCGCAGCGTTCGCTCGGCATCATCGGGGCGGCCTGCTTCGACCTCACACACCCCCTGCTGCACCCGTGCTTCGAGGCGCTTGTCGACAGCCAAGTCTGAACGGTCGGCGATGGCGCGCAGCACCTCGATGGCGTCGTCGAAGCGCTCCAGGTGGTACAGCACTTCGGCCACGCGGTAGGCGGCGTCGAGCGCATCTCCCAGCCCCTTCTTCGCGTCGGCCAGCTCGGTGAAACGGGCCAGCGCGTCGTCCCACGCCTTGAGCTTCTCGAGCGCCAGCCCCGCGTTGTACAGCGCGGCCCGGCGGTGCTGGCTGGTGGGGTGAAAATCAGCCAGCCGGCCGAAGTACCGCGCGGCCTGCCCGAAGTCGTCGGCGGCGAAGAACGAGGTGCCGGCGGCGAAGAGCTCCTCGGCGTTCAACTTTTCGAGCTCGAGGTCGCCGGTGATGACCATCTCGGTGAAGCGCACCTCATGGGCGGGCGTCGTCGAGGCGGCCCGGTGGGCACACGCGCTGGCGAGAGAAAGCACCACGGCGCACGCGGCACGGCAGAGGGTTCTCATAGGGTCCACACTCGACACGCAAAGGAACCGGCAAGTTCCCGAAGTCGGAGACGTTAACGCCCCGGCCGCC
>JAEUJT010000290.1 GCA_016793525.1 Archangium sp.
TCCGCGAAGGTCTGATCGTGGCCCTCGAGGGGGCTGAGCCGCGCGTTGACGCCGACGGCGGCGCGATCTGGCCCGACCGGAGCGACGCCGGCAACGACGCCCAGCTGCTCAACGCGCCGGCCTTCGACGCCGACGGTGGCAGCTTCGTGCTCGACGGTGTCGATGACTGGATCTCCGTGCCCACCTCAACGTCGATGCAGACGCCGGTATCGACCATGACGGTGTTGCTCGCGCTGGAGGCTCCGCCGACGACCGACCGGGTATTTCTCATTCAGGGGTACAGCAACGACACCACGTCGTTCACCCACTACTGGTACGAGAACAACAGCCTCGTCATTTTCTACGGGAGCTACACGGGGCTCGCGGAGATCCCGTGGTCGGCGCTCCAGACCGGCTGGCATGAGGTCACGGTGACCTACGACGGCGCCACCGTGACCGTGTACGTCGACGGAAAACCCTTCGGGAACGCACCCGTCGCCACCACCCAGGTCAGCACCTTGCCGTTGAGCATCGGCGCCGATTTCAACGGCGGGTACCGGGGGCCGAGCAAGCGCATCGGTGCGGTGCTCATGTACAACCGGGCGCTGTCGGCGGCCGACGTCGCGTACAACTCCGGTATCTTGAAGCGCCGCTTCCGCTGACGATCTACGGCGTCAACGCGCCGCTGACGTCGACCTCGCGCTCGACCACACCGCCCGGCGCGACTTCGACTTCGAACTCGACCGGCTTGGAGAGGGACTCGCTGCGAAGCTGCAGGCGCTGCGTGCCTTCGAACACCTGCATCGCCAGCCCCACCGAGCCGACATTGACGCCCGCACGCCAGACGCTGGCCGACTTGAGGGCCGGCTTGGTGCGCACCTTGAGGGTGGCCTCGCGAAAGGTCTTCTCCACGGTCACCGGCGCGTCGGCCGCTCCGTCGACCCGCTGGGCGTGCAAGAGACCACGTTCCTCATCAAGCAGCTGCACCAGGTCGCCGGCGTAGGCGCCGCTGACGCCCTCGAGCGGGGTGAAGCCGAGCTCGCGGGTGGTGGCGCTGCCAGGGCGGAGCACGACCACCTTGGTGCGCGGCGACGAGCGTGCGGTGAGCTTGAGCGGCGTGCCTTTTTCCACCGGTGGGAGCGCCGCCCCCACCAGGCCGAAGAGCTGCGAGCGGGCCATGAAGGCCACTCCGGCGATCACCACCAAGAAGGCCACCGCCGCGATGGTGCCCCAGGGCGTGGTCGGCTTGCGCTTGCGAAGTTGGTTGCCGACGCGCGGCAGGTCTTCGGCGGTGTGCTGCACGTCGACGTCGAGCGGCTTGGGGGTCTGCGTTCGCCGCGGCGGCGCGTCGGGCATCTTCCGCTTCGAGACCGAGCGCGCGTCGCTCCGCTCTGACTTCGAGCTGACCTCGGCCGCCGCCTGCTTGCGCCGGGGCACGTCGCCGACCGTCAACTTCGGGTTCGAGTTGCCCTGTACGAGGTCGCCGGTGTTGATCTGCTGCGGGCCCTCTTCGTCTTCGCTGGGGTGCAGGTTGCTCGCCGACGATTTCGAGGCCGGCGCCGGAGCTCCCACGCGCGCTTCTTCAGCGAGGCGGTCAGCGAAGAGCGACTCCATCATCTCGGCCACCTGCACGCTGGTCGACAACGTGCCCTCGGTGACGAGGAACTGCTCGAGCGCCATCTGGAACTGGCGGGCGTCGCGGTACCGCGCGTCGACCGACTTGGCGATGGCCTTCATCACCACGCCGTCGACCTCAGGGCCGGAGGTGTCTGACGCTTCGGAAGGCGGCTGGATCTCGCAGGCGATGGCGGCCTGCAGCGTGGCCATGTCGTTGCCGCGCTTGAGTGGCCGAGTGGCGGTGAGCAGCTCGTACAGCACCAGCCCGATGGAGAAGATGTCGCTTCGCGCGTCGAGCGCCAACCCGCCAGCGTGCTCGGGCGCCATGTAGGCGAACTTGCCTTTGATGGTGCCGGCCTTGGTCTGGCTCGATTGGTCGGCGGCCTTGGCGATGCCGAAGTCGACCACCTTCACCGTGCCGTCGAAGCTGACCAGAATGTTCTGCGGCGAGATGTCGCGGTGCACGACCTTGAGCGGCTTGCCGGCGTCGTCGGTGCGGGTGTGGGCGTAATAGAGCCCGGCACACGCGTCGGCGATGATGCGCAGTGAAATCGCTCGCGACGGCCACTGCCCAGACTTGGCGGCGCGGCGCATGACGCGGCCCAGATCTTCGCCGTGCACGTATTCCATGGCGATGAAGTAGGCGCCCTTGGCCTGACCGAACTCGTAGATCTGCGCGATGTTCGGGTGGTTGAAGCGCATCGCGACCTTCGCTTCGTTCTCGAACATCTGAAGAAATTCGGGGTCTTGCGCGAGGTGCGGGAGAATGCGCTTGATGACGACGTGTTTGTTGATGCCCTTGAGGCCGGTCGTCTGCTTCGCAAGCCACACCTCGGCCATGCCGCCCACGGCGAGCTTCTTCTCCAACAGATATTTGCCGAAAGACTCGCTCACGGAAGCGGCGCGCAGTGTAGGGAGGCGTGGCCGCAACCACAACGATTCGCCACATCGAGATCAATGACTTCGCTTCGCAACCGGCCGCTCCGTGAAGACCTGGTGATCCAAGCCTCCCTCGAGGCCTACGCGCTGATTCGCCATGAAGGGCGCCTCTCCGACCGCGCGCTGGAGACCGTGCTGCGGCCGAAAAAACACCTCTACTCGAGTGAGCGGCGCGCGACGGCCGAGCGGGTGTACGCGCTGCTCCGGCGCCAGCGGCTGGTCGACTACCTCGCGGAGAAGGCCTTCAAAGACTTCAAGGCCCGCGGCTCGTCGCAGCAAGATCTCCTGCGCCTTGCACTGTCGCGAGTGCTCGACGGCGAGACGGCGCGCGCGGCGGGCAAGGCGATGACGCTCAGCTCGGGGGAGATCGACGGCCTCGAGCGCGCGATTCAGCACAAGAGCGACCTGAAACGACTCCCCCCGCTGGAGCGGCTGGCCATCGAGGCGAGCGTGCCCGACTTCTTCGCCGCCAAGCTCCAGCGCGAATACGGCGATGAGGCCCACGCCGCGGCCGAGGCGATGAACGAGCGCGCGCCGCTGTGCATTCGCGTCAACGAGCTGAAGATCACCCGCGCCGAGCTGATGACCCGGTTGGAGACAGAAGAGGTCAAAGCCAAGCTGACCCCGCTGTCGCCGATTGGCCTGTTCCTCGAGACGCGGCACAACGCCTACGCGCTCCCCTCGTTCAAAGAGGGGCTGTTCGAGATTCAAGACGAAGGCAGCCAGCTGCTCGGCATGTTGGTCGACGCGCCGCCACGCAAGGTGGTCGACGCGTGCGCGGGAGCGGGTGGAAAAACCCTCCAGCTCGCCGCGCAGATGAAAAACCGCGGAGAGCTCTTCGCGCTCGACATCGACGCCCGCCGCCTCGAGGACCTGAAGCTGCGCGCCCGCCGCGACGGCGTGCACAACGTGCGCATCCAGGCGCTCCCCAAAGACGACGACGCGGCGCTCGAGGAAGTGTTGAAGAAGCTCCAGGGCGTTGAACGCGTGCTGGTCGACGCGCCGTGCAGCGGCTCGGGTACCTACCGGCGCAAGCCCGACGCCCGGTACAAGCTCGACGAGGCGATGCTGGCCGATCACGTGTCGCGGCAGAAGACGCTGCTGGCCCGCTTCGCGCCGCTGGTGAAGCGCGGAGGGCGCGTGGTGTACGGCACCTGCAGCGTGCTGCGCGAAGAGAACGAAGACGTGGTGGCCGACTTCCTCTCCAAACACGCTGACTTTCGCATCGCGCCCGCAGGCACCTGGCTCGGCGAAGCGCTGGCGGCGTCGTGTACGCGCGACGGAATGCTGCGGCTCACCCCGCACCGGCACGGCACCGACGGCTTCTTCGGCGTGGTGTTGGAGCGCACCGCGTGAGTTCGCTGGACCCGACGCTTCGGGTCACGACACCCGAGCGCGTCTCGGTGGAGCTCCCGCTGGCGGGCATCGGGTTTCGCGCCTTGGCCTCCGGCATCGACGCGGCGGCGATTTTCGCCGTGGTGACGGTGAGCTACTTCCTCTTCACCTTGGCCGTGCCAGATCCGCTCGACGCGTGGCTCGGGCTCTCCGGCGTGGTGCGCGCGGCGCTGGCGGGTGGCGCGGTGCTCACGCTGTGGGTCTACTGGACGGTGATGGAGATCGCCTGGAACGGCCAGACCCTGGGCAAGCGCGCGTTGGGTATTCGCGTGGTGCGGAGCGACGGCCGGCCGCTCACCGCCGGAGACAGCGCCCTTCGCAACCTGATGCGCCTCGTCGACTTTCTGCCCGTCTGCTACCCGGTGGGGTTGATCACGATGCTGGTGGACTCGCGTCAGCGGCGCTTAGGCGACCTCGTGGCCGGCACGGTGCTGGTCCGTGAGCAGCGCTTCGATCTCTCCAAGTACCAGTCGGCGCAAGCCTCGATCCCCGCGGCCGACGTTGAGCTGATCACCTCGTTCCTCGCGCGGGCGGCGTCCCTCGAGCCGGAGGCCCGGCTGCGCGTCGGTCGGGCCCTCGCCGCGCGCTTCGGAGCCATTGGCGCTGAGCTCGACGACGCGGCGATACGCGCGCACCTCGAGGCGGTGCTCCGTGGCTGAGGCGCTGGCCGATTTCGTGGCACGTCGACGACCGGCGTGGGACGCGTTGACCGCGCAGCTCGACGCGCTCCGCAGCGGCAAAGCCACCCTCGAGTCGTTGATCTCGTTGGAGGCAGGCTACCGGCAGGCCGCGTCGGATCTCGCGCACGCGCAAGCCGCCTACCCGAGCACCGAGGTCACCGCGTTTCTGCACCAGCTCTGCGCGCGCGCGTACGGGGCCATCTACCGGCTCCGCGTCGACCGCTGGAGCGCGCTGCGCGACTTCTACCGCGTGACGCTGCCTCGGCTCGCCCGCGAGAACTTGCGCTTCACGGCTTTCGCGGCGGGCCTGCTGGCCTTGGGGGTGCTGACGGGGTTCACCACCGTGGCGCTGGCCCCGTCGGCGAGCGTGCTGCTGGTGAGCGACAACCTTCGGTCGGCGATCGAGCGCGGCGAGCTGTGGACTGACAAGGCCCTCGACGTCTTGTCTCCGTCGTCGATGGCCGTGCAGATCTTCACCAACAACGTGCGGGTGGCGTTTTCGTCCTTCGCGCTCGGGCTCACCGCCGGTGTGGGCACGGTGTCATTGCTGATCTTCAACGGCCTCGCGGTGGGGGCGATTGTCGCCGCGTGTATGAACGGCGGCCTCGCTGGCGGCATTCTCGAGTTCATGGCCGCGCACGGCCCTGTGGAGCTCTCGATCATCGCCATCTCCGGCGGTGGCGGGCTGATGCTCGGTGACGCGCTCATCGCGCCGGGAGAACGGCCGCGCGTCGAGGTCCTCCGCACCCGCGCGCGCGACGCCATGCAGCTCGTGTTGGGCTGCGCTCCGGTGTTGGTGATGATCGGCGTGGTCGAGGGCTTCGTCAGCCCTGGCTCGCTGGTGCCGTGGCCGCTGAAAGTGGCCTTCGGCGCGCTGAGCGCGTTCGCCTTCTGGCGCTACCTGCTCACGCCGCCGCGGCCTCGAGCTGGCGCACCTGTTTGAGTGCCACCGCCACGTGTTCGTCGAACTTCAGCATCGAGTCGAACTGATCGACGATGTTCCCGTTGCGGTCGATGATGAACGTGACCCGGCCGGCGATGAACCCGAGCACCTTCTTCACTCCGAAGCCTTTGGCCGCCGCGCCTTTGGGGTCGGTCAGCAGCGTGTAGGGCAGCTTGTGTTTCGACTTGAACGCCTCGTGCGAGTCCGCGTCGTCAGCCGAGACGCCGATGACCTCGGCGCCGGCGTCGAGAAAGTCTTGGTGGGCATCGCGAAACGCGCACGCCTCGAGGGTGCAGCCGGTGGTGTCGTCTTTCGGGTAGAAAAACAGCACCAACGTCTTCTTGCCGATGAGCTCGGAGAGCCGAACAGCGCTGCCATCTGCGCGGAGGAACGACACGTCGGGGGCCTTGCTCACTGACATGCGCCAGCACTTAAGGCCCACCCGCTCGGCGCGCCACTAAACTGGAATGCTGGCTGCCAGCGCGTGCTGCTTGACCGCCATGCGCTTGTCCTGAATCTGCGACCAGGCCTCGTTGATCTCGCGCATCACCTCGGGGTTGCCGCCGCGGTCGGGGTGGTTCGCTTTGGCGAGCTCCCGGTACTTCGCGCGGAGCGTCTCGTCGCTGTCGAAGGGCGAGCAGCCGAGGCGCCGGTACGGGTCTTTGCGATCGAGCGAGCGCAGCCAGGTGTCGAGCCGGTTCTTCACCGCGGTGTACGCCGATTGCCGCAGCTCTTCAGTTGGGCGCAGGCGCACCTTGGTGTCGGCCTGAAAGACCTCTTGGTACATGCTCGACACCCACCGCTGGCATGACGGGCAGTGGAAGTAGCGAACGG
>JAEUJT010000301.1 GCA_016793525.1 Archangium sp.
GCCGCGAAGCGCGAGCGCGAGGCCCAGGTCGAACGCGCGGTGGCCCAGGCCATTCGCACGCTGGGGTTGCTGCTGCAGCGCGCCGCCGACAGCTTGGACAAGAAGCGGCTCGAGCGCCAAGGCTACGCCCCACCAGGCCAATTTCTCGAACGCACGCCCCGCCGCTGACCGTGTTCTTCATCGCCTTTCGCGCCCTGGCAGCGCTGGTGTTGCGGTTGTTCTTCACCATCGAGGCGCCGGTCGACCCCACCGGCGCGCTGCGCACCTCGGGGCCGGTCATCTTCGTGGGCAACCACCCCAACGGCATCATCGACCCGGGGCTGGTGTTCATTTTGGCGAAGCGGCGCATCACCTTCTTGGCCAAGGCGCCGATGTTCTCGATGCCGGTGCTGGGGTGGATGCTGCGCAACCTGGGCGCCCTGCCGGTGTACCGAAAGCAAGACGGCGCCAACACGGCCGACAATGACAGCACGCTGACGACGTCGGTGAACACCCTCGTGGCAGGCCGCGCCATCACCCTGTTCCCCGAGGGGAAGAGCCACTCCGAGCCGCAGCTGGCGGAACTGAAGACCGGGTGCGCGCGCATCGCGTTGGACGCAGCGCGCAAGGGGGCCCGGGTGCGCATCGTCCCCATCGGCCTCACGTACGAAGCGAAGCAGCGCTTTCGCAGCGGGGTGCACGTCGAGGTGGGGCCGGCCATCGAGGTGCAGCCTCCGCCTGAGGGTGACGGCTTCGCGGCGGCGCGCGCGTTGACCCAGGCCATCGCCGACGGGCTGCGCGCGGTGACGTTGAACGTGGAGCAGCGAGAAGACCTGCCGCTCATCACCACCGCCGAGTCGCTGTACGCGCTCGAGCAGGGAGACGAGGCGGGCCGGCACGAACGCCTGCGCGCCTTCGCCAACGGGCTGAAGCTGCTGCGCGCCGAGCAGCCCGAGCGCTACGTGGCGCTGCGCCGCCGAATTCAGGGGCTGCGGAGGCAACTCGACTTGGTGCGCGCGAGCCCGAGCGACCTCCAGCTCGAGTACCGGCCGGCATCGGTGTTGCGCTTCCTCGCGCGGAACCTGGCGTCGCTGCTGACGCTCCCGCTGTTCGGCATCGGCATGGCGCTGTTTGTGGTGCCGTATTGGTTCCCGCTGCTGATGGTGCGAGTCGTCAAGCCGTCGCCCGACTTGGAGTCGACGGTGAAGGTGCTGGCGTCGATGATCATCGGCCCGGTGTGGCTCGCGGTGCTGGCGGGGCTTGGCGCGGCGCTGGGTGGGCCTTTCGGCGCCGGGCTGGCGGTGTTGACCGCGCTGCCGCTGGCCCTGTTCACCCGGTTTTACCTCGAGCGCGGCAGAGGCGCAGTCGACGACGCGTGGCTGTTTTTCGTGTTCTTGCGGCGCGGGCGAATCAAGGCAGGGCTGCAGGCGGAGGCGAGCGCGCTGTCCGCGGAGATTGCCGCCCTCGCCGCAGAATTCAAACCGCGCGTGGTCTCCGCCGCCAGCTGAGGTTGGTCGTTCCCGCGGAGAGAAGTCGGGAACGTCGCGGAGCGAGCCGCGCCCCGCCGCCGCCCGGAGTTCCTCAACGCCTCGCTGTGATGTCTGCACGCCGTCACTCTGACGCCGACGTCCGGAAAATCGTGTCAGGTCACGCGACGGTCTCCCAGCGACCGATGCGCCAAGCTCGTGAAAAGCCTGACGTTCACGCGGGGCCCGCGTCTTGCCTCCGCGACGGCCATGCGAACGCCTCTGCTGGTGTGTCTGACGCTGTTCAGTGCGTGCGGCTCCTTCACCGGCGACAAAGGCACGCTCTTCGATTCTTCTCTGACGAACGCCTATTCCGGGTGGACGCCGAAAACGCCGCTCGCGCCCGGGGCCTCGCTCACCATCACGCCGTTCAACCGACGAGATTCGGGCGTCGAGGCCTTCAGCGACGGAGGCGCGGTCGAGCTCAGCCGTTCGGCTGACGGTGGAATCCGAATTCTCGCGCGCGGCACCGGAGACGCCAGGCTGACCTGGACCGAGGCGCCCGCGGGCGTCGTGTTCGACACCTTCGCGGTGACCGTTCGGGAACCGGTGCACATGCGAGTATCTGAGCTGTTCGCGCACCGCGGGCGAGCTGTCACCGACGCGGCCGACGGAGGCCCGCTGGGCGACACCTCAGCCACCTCGCCGCTCTTCATCGCGCCTGGCGCACCCTACCTGCTGGCGGTCGAGCTGCTCGCCGCCGACGACCGCTGGGTGGCGCACAGCGCTGACCTGCTGGCGCTCGACAGCGACAGCGGCGCGGCGTTTCTCGACGACGGGTACGCCATCGTGGCCATCGACGGAGGCACGCACCATTTCGCGCTCTCACTCTTCGATGGAGGGCTGCACACCGACGTCACCGCCATCGCCACCGAAGCCAGCGCCGTGGCGGCGGTCGCGCTCGACGTCTCCGTCATCATCTCGAGCGACGAAAACGAGCCCGCGGCGCTCGTACTGGCGTTGGCGACCGCGACGCTCGACGGCGGAGCGCGGCTGCACCAGGCGCCAGTGACGTTCGAGACGTCTCCCAACTTGAGCCCCATCGACGTGCAGGGCCAGCTGCGGTGGACCTACCCTCGCCGCGACGTCGCGACGTTTCAGGTGGCGCGCGATGGAGGCACGGCGTTCCCCGACGGAGGGGGGACAACCTACGTCGGCACCGTGACGGCCCACGTCGGCTCAGCGTCGACCACCGCCCAGGTTCGCATCGACGTACCGCGGCTCAGCGACGATGCGGGCACAGACGCAGGCGTGGAGGAGCCCGACGGCGGAGTCGTTCCCCAGCCAACGACGCCCCCGTGCGGCTGTGACGCGAGCCCAGCGGCTGGGCTGCTCTTGGGCCTCGTCGCGTTCGGTCCAGCGCTGCGACGGCGCCAACCGTTCGCCCGCGCGAAAAAGAGTTCTCCACTTCCCAACGCCGGATGTTCGGCGGCACCTTCTGCGGCCTCGGAGGTGGGCGAACGAGAGACGGTCGACCTCCCGACCTAGCCACGCGGCCATGACGTGTCGCGCTCGAGCGCCTTCTTCGTCGCCTCGTAGCCGCGGGAAATGGCCTCGTCGAAGCAGTGCCAGTCGAGCAGGTCGATGCCGCGCATGTCGGGGGCGATGAGGAGCGACGCCGCGGCGCGCGCCTGGGTGATGGCCGCCGACGCGTTCACCATGCCGCTGCTGAGCGTCACCTCGAGCACCGAGGGCCGCCGCACGCCGGAGATGAAGTCCCACACCACGCGCCACCACGGCGGCAGCTCGAACTCGCGCAGCGCCACCGGAGACGACACCGCGTCGCTCGCGCCGATGTCGATGGCGATGACGTCACCCTGGTGGAGCGCGCGCATCTCCTCGACCGGCAGGTTCGCGCGCACGCCGCCGTCGACGAACACCTCGCCGGCGAGCAGCACCGGAGGCAACACGCCGGGAATCGCGGCCGACGCCCGGAGCGATTGCCACAGCCGCCCCCGCCGATGCACCGCGGTGCTGCTCTGGGTGAGGTTGGTGGAGACGCAGAAGAACGGCCGCAGCAGATCTTCGAAGTCCAACCGGCCGTACGCGCGGCGCAGCAGTCGAGTGACGATGGAGCCGCGCGAGAGCGCCACCAGCGGCAGCGTGTAGTCGCGGAGCGGATCATCGGAGAGAAACGCGTCTCGGTAGACCTCGGTCATCTCCGCGAGCGACCACCCGGCAGCGAAGCCAGCGCCGATGATGGCGCCGATGCTCGTGCCGCCCACCGCGTCGATGGGCACCCCCGCCTCGTGCAGCGCCCGCAACGCCCCGAGGTGCGCGAAGCCACGCGCCCCACCTCCGGAGAGCACGAGGGAGGTCGCTCGGCCATCCATCAGCCGCGCCACCCGCGCCACGTCGCTTTGGGCCACCACGTGGTGCAGCTGCGCGCTCGAGCGGAGCGCGTGCCAACGAGTTCCCGTGCCCGGCGCGACGCGCTGTGGGTGCAGCAACACCAGGTGCTCGGCGCGAGGGAGCGGCGCGGTGACGCCCTTCACCACCTCGCTCCACGCGGCCGGCTGCGACGTCGCCTCGGCCACCAGCACCAGCGCGTCGGCCTGGCCCACGCACTGGCGGCGCCACGGCCCATCGTCGGCGTCGGCCACGTAGAGCACGAAGCGCCGCTCGCGCTCGAGCTGGTCCATCGCGGCTGGGGTGAGGCGGTCTCCGCGGCGAACGGTGGTGGCCTGGCCGGGGCCTCCGAGCGCGGCTTCGAGTTGTGCGGCGAACGCGCCGGCGTCGAGCCCTTCGTTCTGCGGCAACAGCGCCAAGGTGCGCGGGTGCACCGGCCGCTGGGTCGCCATGGGCTGCTGCGCGCGCGCCACCACCAGCCGGGCCAGCGCCAGCAACACGTCGGGGAACAGGCGCACCAGCGTGGTGAACCCCTCGCGCGAGAGCTGCCGCAGGGTGGAGTCGCGCAAGGCCTTCACCGTGGCGCTCCGCGGCTGGCCGGTCATCAGCGCCAGCTCACCCACCGTCTCGCCGGCCGCCACCTGCCCCAGCAGCCGCGACTCGTCACCTGCCGCGAAAGCGCCCAGCGCTCCGCGCGTCACCAGGTAGAGGCAGTCGGCCGGAGCGCCCGCGTGGAACAGCGTCTGCCCGGCCTCGAGCTGCACCGAGCCCATATGCTCGAGCAGCCACGCCTGCACCGGCGCGTCGAGGCTGTCGAACCACGGAACAGACGACACCCGCGCAAGGGTACTGCGAGTCGAGCCACCTCGCGCCTTCACGGCCGGGCCGGAGGACGCGGTGTGTCACACTCCGGCCGGGGCTGGGGTTGCGGTACGCAGGGGCGCTCAGCCGAGGCGGAAGCGGCGCACGATGGTCTGCAGCTCTTCGGAGATGGTCGAGAGCTCCTGCGCGGCGGCGGTCATCTGCGACACGGCGCGGGTCTGCTCTTCGATGACGGCGGTGACGGCTTCGGTGGCCTCGGCGTTGTTGCGCGCGACCGAGGAGATTTCAGAAATCGCCTGCACCATCGACTCCGACCCCTTCTGCTGCTCGCGGGCGAACTCGAAGATGAGCGCCACCTTCTCGGCCCCGGCCTTCGCGCTGTCGGAGATGCTGCCCATGGAGCGCACGATGGTCGTCAGGTCTTCGCGGCCCTCGGCCAACTCGCCGATGCCCTCTTTCATCGCCGCCACGACGCTCGACGACTGCTGGCTGATTTCACGCGCCAGCTTCGAGATCTGCTCAGCGCTCCGGCCCGCGCTCTCGGCGAGCTTGCGCACTTCATCGGCGACCACCGCGAAGCCGCGGCCGTATTCGCCGGCGCGCGCGGCCTCGATGGTGGCGTTGAGCGCGAGGAGGTTCGTCTGCTGCGCCACCTGGGTGATGACGTCGACGATTTTCGAGATCTCCTGCGTCTTCTCGCCGAACTTGAAGACCTCTTGGCTCGCGGTCTCGATGCGG
>JAEUJT010000346.1 GCA_016793525.1 Archangium sp.
TTCTTCGGCGTCGGCTACGGCATCGTGGGGCAGCGCACCGGCATCGACGGGCTGGTGTTGGAGGCCGGGTTTCAGGCCGACTACTTCTTCACCCGCTTCTTCGGCCTCGGCTTCTTCGTGCGCGGCGTCTTCCTCAACGGCAGCTCGTTTTACCTCGACTACAACAACCGCTCACTGCCGGGGAACACGTTGGCCCTGCCGCAGGGGAGCGGCGGCTCGTTCACCACCCTGGGCTTTACCCTCCAATTCCGCGCCGGAGAGTGATTTGACGGTGGGTCCTGGCCGGGTGACAACACGTCTGTTCGACGTGAGGGAGTACACACCATGAATCGACACATCTCGTTGGCGCTGGCCGTGGTGGCCGCCGCGACCCTCACTGCGTGTCAGTGCGGAGCACCCGGCGTCAGCTGCAACGCCACGTCTGACTGCGTCAACCCCGACAAGCCCATCTGCTCCACCTCGCTCAACCTGTGCGTCGAATGTCTCGACGACGCGGTGTGCGCGCCCGGCTTCGTCTGCAACGCCTCGGGCACCTGCGAGGCCGGCTGCCGCACCGAGCAGGGCCGCTGCGAGCTGGGCCAGTTCTGCCGCCCCGGCGCAAACGCCTGCGTGGCGTGTCTCACCGACGCCCAGTGTGGCCCTGGCCGGCTCTGCCGCAACGACGTGTGCATCGACGGGTGCTCCGCCACGAACCCCACCTGCGCCCCCGGCTTCGTGTGCGACGTGCAGAGCGAGGCCTGCGTGCAGTGCCTGGCCAACTCGCAGTGCACCAACCCGCAGCTCCCGCTGTGTGACCCGGCGTCGAAGACCTGCGTGGGCTGCCTCGGGAACATCGACTGCCGCGACCCGGCCAAGCCGGTGTGCGACCCGGTGCCGAAGACCTGCGTGGGCTGCCTCGGCGACGGCGACTGCGCCACCGGTAAGGTGTGCCGCAACCAGGTGTGCGTCGCTGGCTGTAACACGGGCCAGCCATGCCCCGCGGGCCAGGTCTGCACCTCGCCCACCAACGGCACCTGTGTGCAGTGCACGAGTGACTCGCAGTGCTCCGGCACCACGCCGCGCTGCGACACCCAGGCGAACCGCTGCGTGGCCTGTTTGCCGGGAGGCTCCGACAACTGCCCCACCGGCCAGGCGTGCCGCTCCGACTTCATCTGCGAGCGCGGCTGCAAGTCTGGAGCGGATTGCCCCTCTGGCGTGTGCCAGCCCGACCGCTCGTGCGCGACGTGCAGCCAAGATTCGCACTGCGCGGCCGGCTCGGTGTGCACCAACGGCACCTGCGTGGCCGCGTGCAGCGCCTCCGCCCCCTGCGGCTCGGGCCGAGACTGCTGCAACGGTCGCTGCATCGACAAGCAGAACGACGCGCGCAACTGCGGCATGTGCGGCACGGTGTGCGCGCTGAACCAGACCTGCTGCGGCGGGAGCTGCCAGTTCCTCAACACCGCGGCGCACTGCGGCTTGTGCGCCACGTCGTGCGGCACCGGCGAAGACTGCTGCAACAACGCCTGTACCTCGACCACCACGCTCACCAACTGTGGCGGCTGCAACATCGTCTGCGCGGCTGATCAATTCTGCGACGGCACGGTCTGCCGCAACCAGGTGTTCCCGGAGTTCTGCGCCAACCAAAATGTGTACGCCATCTACGACGGCATTCAGCGCGACAACGCCGCCACCGACATGTTGGCCTCGACCATTCAGCAGTACTGCTCGGCGCAGACCACCATTCAATACGGCCCGCAGACGAACGCGCAGTGGGTCGAGCAGACGACGGGCGCGCTGCTGCTGGGCGGTGGCTCCACGGTGGTGACCGCCGGCGGGCCTTTCCCCAACAAGCCGGTGAAGTGGCTCGAGACGACGCGGCTGTCGACCAAGGTGTACTTCGCGTCGAACAACCAAGACACGTTCTACTTCCGCGCGCGGTTGCCGACGAACAACGTGGGCACGGTGGTGACGAACCCCGCAAACCAGTGCACGCCGGTACCGTCGAACGTCACGCCGGGCACGTATATGTGCAACGCGGCGTCGTTCCCCTCGTCGTGTGCGCCGGGGCGTGACCTGTTCGTGGTCGAGCTGGTGACCGACCCGACCTCGGCGACGCTGGCGCTGATCAGCTACGGCTTGTGCACCGGCGGCTACGGCACGCGCGCGGGCGCCTGGTACTGGGCCAACGTGATGTTGCCCAACCGCATGTCGTACCCGAACAGCTGGTACGTCTACGAGTGGACCGACATCGCGCCCACCGACGGCGGCACGCCCGACTACCTGCCCGACCCAGGCGACACGTTCACCCAGCGCGCCACCGGCCGCTGAGTTTTCCCCCCGACGTCCTCCACTCCTGTGGAGGGACTGGAGCTGAACATGATGCTGTCTCGTCGAAACCTGCTGGTTGCCGCCGCCGTCGCTGGAGCCTCGAGCTGCTACGGCCAGTTCGCATTGACCCGAAAGCTGTACGGGTGGAACGGGAGCTTCGAGAACAAGTTCCTCTCCACGCTGCTGATGTGGGTGTTCATGATTCTCCCGGTGTACTGGGTGGTCGGCATTGCGGACCTGCTGGTGTTCAACCTCATCGAGTTCTGGACCGACAAGAACCCGCTCTCCACGGTGACCAACCCCGATGGCTCGCAGACTCGCTTCGCGCGTGTCGACGGCGACGCGGTGCGGGTGACGCGCATCGTCGACGGCGTTGAGCAGGGCTCGTTCGAGGTGGTGATGACCGGCGCGCAGGCGCTCATGGTTCGCTCGGTCGAGGGCGAGGTGCTGGCGACGGGTGAGGCGCTCGCCGACGGAGCCCTCTCGCTGCGCGGCGTGAACGGCGCGGTGACCGCGTCGGCCGAGCAGGTGCGTGAAGTCGAGCAGTC
>JAEUJT010000266.1 GCA_016793525.1 Archangium sp.
GGGGCGGCGGCTAGGGTGCCGTCCCATGGGGCGCAGCGCAGCAGTCGTGGTGGCGATGCTGGTGGCGATGCCAGCCGCGGCGCAGGACTTCGGCAACGACTTTCAACTGGTCAAGCTGGGGAACCCGCAGGAGGGCGCGTACGGCTACAGCCCGCGGGCCGACGGCAACTTTCGCGCGTTCGCTCGGCAGATGGCGGCCGCGATCTCCTCGGTCAACCTGATGCCGCCCGAGACACTCGGGCACTCCGGGTTCAACCTCTCCGCCGAGGTCGGCTTCGTCAGCTTCGGCACCGGCTCGCTGCCGACCAGCGAAGACTTCCGCGGCTCGATGGTGGTGCCGTCGGTGCACATTCGCAAAGGCCTCCCCTCGTCGTTCGAGCTCGGCGCGCGAGCAGCCTGGCTCGAGCGCAGCCACATGGGCGCCGGCACCCTCGAGCTGAAGTGGGCCATCAACGAGGGCTTCACCTACCTGCCCGACATCGGCGTGCGCGGCAGCGTCACCAAGCTGATCAACAGCCGCGACTTCGACCTGACCACCGGCGGGCTCGACATCGGCATCGGCAAGCAGTTCGCCATCGCGGGCATGGTGACCGTCACGCCGTACGCTGGCTGGAGCCTCCTTTTCGTGGGCGCGTCGACCGGCAACATCGACTTTCGCCCCAGCCGCACCCTGGCCGAATCAGACACCGCCGGTGAGCAGTTCAACGACTTCTTCGTCTTCAGCGCCGTGCAGGCGGCGGCCAACAGCTACAGCCGTTTCTACGGCGGCCTGCGCTTCATCGGTGGCGTGGTGCAGCTCGGCGGAGAAATCTCCTACTCGCTCCTCGGCAGCTTCCGCGACGTGAAGACCGGCGAAGACCGCCCCGTGGCTGGCGTGCTCGTCGGCAGCTTCACGCTGGGCCTCGACTTCTAGCCCTTTCTACCCCGCACCCTCGACGATGCCCGCCTCGAGCTCGGCCCTGAGTCGGCCGGGCCGGTTGGTGATGATCGCGTCGACGCCCAGCGCTCGGAGCCGCCGGGCTTCGTCGACGTCATCGACGGTCCAGACGGCGACCTGCCATTGCTGGGCATGCCAGCGGGCGACGCGCTCCGGCGTACAGGCCGAGACGTGGGGGTGCACTGCGGTCGGAGCCACCGTCGGGAGAACGCCCCACGCCTGCGGGAGCCACGGCTGATCGGGGTCGATGAGGCACCCGCGTCGCAGCTCCGGGCCAAACCGCGCCAACCGAAAGAGGCAACCGGCGTTGAAGCTCGACAACACCACCCGGCTTTCGAGCCGGTGCGCGCGCACGAAGTCGACCACCTTGGCGGTGAGCCCCAGGTCGTCGACGGTGATGCACTTGAGCTCGATGTTGACGAAGAAGTCGGCCGGAACCGCGGCAAACACGTCTTCCAGCAGGGGAATTCGGGCTGGCGCGAAGCCCAGCTGGCTGCCCACGTCGGCCTTCTGGAGCTTCCACCAGGGCGTGGTGGCGACCTCCCAGCGGCGCCCAGCCAGCCGATCGAGCCACTCGTCGTGGCAGACCACGAGCTCGCCGGATCCGCACACCATCACATCGAGCTCGACCCCGTCGGCGCCCTGGGCCACCGCCCCGCGCATGGCCTCGACCGTGTTCTCGGGATAGTCGGCGCTGGCGCCTCGGTGCCCCCAGAGCTTCATGGAGGGCCGAAATGCATGCCCCGGAGCCCGCCGTCAATGATCCATGGCGCGCTGGCTTGACCGGGCTGGCGTGGTGACGTACAGAGCCAGCCCTTTCCGGGCGTGTGCCCGCGACGAGTCATTTGGAAATCGAGGATCAGGCATGTACGCCGTCATTCGCACTGGTGGAAAGCAGTACCGCATCGCCGAAGGTGATGTGATGCGCATCGAGAAAATCGCTGGCGACGCCGGCGCCGAGGTCAAGTTCGACCAGGTGCTGATGATTGGCGGCACCGACGCGCCCAAGGTGGGCAAGCCGACGATCGCCGGCGCCAAGGTGGTGGGCAAGATCCTCCGCCAGGCGAAGGCTCGCCGCGTGCTCCACTTCCGCAAAGAAAAAGAGGGTTGGACGCGGCTCCGCGGCCACCGTCAGCCGTTCACCGAGGTGAAGATCACCTCCATCGCGTCGTAACCCGGCGCGTCGCTCAACCTTCAAAACGACAGGGACCTCACTTCCATGGCACATAAAAAAGGGCAGGGCTCATCTCGCAACGGGCGTGATTCGAACTCGCAACGGCGTGGCGTCAAGGCGTACGGCGGCCAATTCGTCACCGCGGGCAGCATCATCGTTCGTCAGCTCGGCACCAAGCTGCACGCCGGCACCAACGTGAAGACGGGCCGCGACCACACGCTCTTCGCTACCGTCGACGGCGTCGTGACCTTCGAGCGCAAAGACAAGACGCGCAAGCAGGTCTCGGTGTACCCGAAGACCGACGCGGCTCAGGCGTAACGACGCCAGGCGTAAACCCGGCAACGGGTGTATTCAAGTCGTTGAGCGGGTCGTGCCCACAACTCGGGCCGGCCCGCTTTTCATTCCCAGCGCAGGAGCGAGGCCAGCTGTGAAATTCGTCGACCACGTGCGCGTGATGGTGAAGGCCGGCGACGGCGGCAACGGCGCGGTGGCCTTTCGCCGAGAGAAGTACGTCGACAAAGGCGGCCCGTCGGGCGGAGACGGCGGCAACGGTGGCTCGGTCATCTTCGAGGCTGACCCCCAGCTGACCACCCTGCTCGACTACCGGTTCCAACAGCACCTGCGCGCGCAAAATGGCCAGCACGGCATGGGCAGCGACTGCAACGGCGTCAACGGCCACGACCTGGCGCTCCGGGTGCCGGTGGGCACCGTGGTGCGGAACGAGACGACCGGTGACATCGTCGCCGACTTCGCCACCCCGGGGCAGAAGCTGGTGGTGGCCCACGGAGGCCGCGGCGGCCTCGGCAACATCAACTTCGCCACCTCGACCCGGCAGACCCCGCGCTTCGCGCAGAACGGCAAGCCGGGCGACGAGCACACGCTCATTCTCGAGCTGAAGCTCCTGGCTGACGTGGGGCTGCTCGGCTTCCCGAACGCGGGGAAGAGCACGCTGATCAGCCGAATCTCCCGCGCGCGGCCGAAGATCGCCGACTACCCGTTCACCACCCTCGTGCCGAACCTGGGCATGGTGCAGTACAAAGACTCGCTCAGCTTCGTCGTGGCCGACATTCCCGGCCTCATCGAAGGCGCGAGCGAGGGCGTGGGGCTCGGCCTCCAGTTTCTGCGCCACGTCGAACGCTGCCGGCTGCTGGTGCACCTGGTCGACCTGTCGACCGCAGATCAAGACCGCAACCCCGTGCGGGACTTCGACGCCATCAACCGTGAGTTGGCGAAGCACAGCGCCGAGCTCGCCGGGAAGCCGCAGCTCGTGGTGGCGAACAAGCTCGACGTCACCGAGGCCCGTGAGGCGCTCCCCGCGTTCCGCGAGGCCATGGCGGCGCGGGGCATCGAAGTGCTCGAGCTGTCGGGTGTATCTGGTACCGGCGTCGCACAGCTCCTCGACGCCTGCGCGTCGGTGCTCTTCGGCGCGGGCCGCGGCCCGAAGCTGACCACCGCGACCGAGGCGCTCGCGTGGCGCAAGCGCGCGACCAAGGGCTCCGCGGGCCACCCAGCGGCACGCGCGGCCTCGGCGCTCCGCTCGACCAC
>JAEUJT010000395.1 GCA_016793525.1 Archangium sp.
CAGATCGGTGTCGCGCGCGAAGGGCCGGGTGTTCGTCACCGCTTCGTAGAGGCAGACGCCGAGTGAATACACGTCGCTCCGCCCGTCGACCGGCAGGGCCGCCGCCTGCTCGGGAGACATGTATTGGTACTTGCCCTTCACCACGCCGGCCTTGGTGGTGGACACGCGCGACTCGGCCCGCGCAATGCCGAAGTCGAGCACCTTCACCTGGCCGGTGTACGTGACGAACACGTTCGACGGAGAGACGTCGCGGTGCACGATGTTCATCGGCCGCCCGTTGGCGTCGGTGACGGTGTGGGCGAAGTGGAGCCCACGCGCGGCGTCGGCGACGATGCGGAGCGCGATGGGCAGCGGGACCAGGCTCCTGCGCGACGCGCACGTGCGGATGATGGCCGACATGTCTTCGCCGGCGAGGTACTCCATCGCGATGAAGTAGCAGCCGGCCTCGAACCCCAGGTCGAGGATCTGCACGATGTTCGGGTGCGAGAGCGACGCCGCGAGCCGCGCCTCATCGAGGAACATGGTCACGAAGTCGGGCCGGCCCGAGAGGTGCGCCAGCATGCGCTTGACCACGACGTTCTTCTCGAAGCCCTCGACGCCGAGCTGCTTGGCCAAGAAGATCTCGGCCATGCCGCCCTCGGCCAGCTTTCGCACCAGAAAGTACTTTCCGTACTGCTGAATGGGGCCCTGGGCCATTCACGTCCCCCGCGCGAGCACGCGCACCGTGTACTGCTCTCCACCGCGGCCCATCATGCGGAAGACCACCCGCCCCGCGACCGGCTTCGCGCTCGCGTTGAAGCGCGCCTTATCGTCGAGCGTGAGCGGCACGCCGTTGACCCACAGCGCGCTGTTCAACGGGGCCACGCCGACGACTGGCACCGACGAGGTGAGGCGCGCGCCGTTGCGAGGCGACGTGATGAGCAGCTCGCTCACGGCGTTGTCGTAGATCAGCTCGAGCTTGTTCATTCGCCCTCCGGCGAGCGGCCGGCCCGCCGCGTCGAGCTGGGCCACCGACCACAGGTAGCTGCCTTCGCCGAGCGCGTTCTCTGGCAGCCGCACGGTGGTGGTTTGCACCACCCGCTCCTCGAGTGCGCTTTCGAGCGCCGTGGCGGCGAACACCTGCAGCCGGTAGCTGGCGCCCACGCCGCCGTCTGCCTCGCGCCAGCGAAACGTCACCGCCGGCGGCTTGTCTTGAAAATAGATGACCGTCTTCTCGGGGCCCTCGAGCACGTCGTTGCGCGCGTGCCGCAGCTCGGCGTCGCTTCGCTCGGGGCTGCATGACACGGTGCCCTTCGCCACCTCGACCCCACCAGCCGAAACCTTCCAATGGAGTGACCCGCGCGCGGGGACCGGCACGTTGAGCCACGGCTGCCGCACGACGCCTGCAATCAGCGGCTTGCGAAACGAGGGCTCGCTGGCCACTGTCACGTCGTAGAGACCTTCGTCGTCGCCGGGCCAGCTGATGGCGGCGCGGCCGAGGTTGGGGTGAAAGAGCGTGAGCCCCAGGCGAGACGGCAGCACCACCGGCTCGCGATCGAGCGCGCTCAGGTTCAGGGCGCCGGCCCGTGACAACACCGCTCGCTGCGCACTGTGGAGCTCGCCGACGGCCCGCCCGCCATGCTCGACGCGAACGGCTCCAGTCGTGGCGTGCACCTCGAGGCCGGCCGCGGTTCGGGTGACGTCGAACTGGGCGCCCTCGTCGATGGCCAGTGTGTACCCGTCTCCCGGGTGGAGCCGTCGCGCCGCGCCGGCAGGCACCGCGACGTTCAGCCCGCCGCGTCGAACGTCGAGGGCGAGCTCGGTCGCCGTCACCTCGCCGACAGCCACCTCGGCGTTCGGCGACAGCGCGATGATGTCGCCCGCGCCGGGTGGGTGCAGCGTCGCCGCGCCGCGTGTCACACGGAGCACGTCGCCTTCGCTCAGGGCGGGGGGCGTGGCGGCGCTGACGCGCGTAAAGGTCGCGCTGGTTTTCCTGCGCACCTCGACCTGGCCGGCAACGTCGCCGAGCAACACCACCAGCGCCTCGAGCTTCACCTCGCGCACTCGCTTGGAGACGCCCAGCCGGGTGAGCGTCACGTGATCGCCGATCGAAAGCTGCACCGTCTCACCGCCGCGAGAGAGAATGCGCACGTCTCCGGCGAGCACATCGAGCGTGGTGACGTCGCCATTCACGGCCAGCGTCAGCGCCGCGCGGCCGACCCGCACCAGGCCATACGGCGTTTGAATCGACAGCTCGACGCCCTCTGCGGTGTCGGGCACCCGCGACACGATGGTCCCCTCACCGAGGTGCACCACCAGGCCGGCGTCGTCGCGGCCAACCTCGTAGCGCCCGCTCGCGCCGAGCTCGAGGGCCCTTCCATCGAGAAAGCGAAGGGTGGCCGCGCCGTCGCTCCCCGTCGTCACCACGTCACCGATCGCCAGCTCGTCGCCGGGGCGCGCCGATCGCGGCAGGCC
>JAEUJT010000404.1 GCA_016793525.1 Archangium sp.
AGCGAACCAGGCGCTCGTGATTCCACGCCGCCGCCGAGCCCGCATCGAACGACACCGCGAAGCCCACCCGAGACGGCACCGCGCGCAGCAGGCAGGCGTTGACGGTGCCGAAGGTGGGGTCGGCCGTCGGAGAGGTCGAGAGGTACGGCAGCGACGTCACCGCCAGGTACAGCAGCGACACCACCGTCGCGGCGAGCGCCATCGACAGCACGAGCGTCACCGGCTGCACGCGGGAACGAGACGGCTTCACCCCGCGGCCCTACCAGGTTTGCGCGCGGGTCACTCGAACATGAGGCGCGCGGTGGCGTGAAGCCACGTGCCCCTGAACATCGATACGACCCGGGGGCCCAGCAACATCACCTCGAGGGCGGCCAGCGCGATCCACGGGCCGAAGGGCACCGCAGTCTGGTCGGGCACCCACTCTGGAAATTCGCCGGTCGCCGGGTCCGGCGGCGGCTCGTCGGGAATCGTCTGCAGAAAGAGCGTCCACGGCAAGAGCACCGCTCTCCGCCACGGCGAGAGGCCAGGCGCGAGAAAGGCCGGCGTGAAGGTGGGCTCGTCGTCAGGCGCCGGTGCCGACGACGCGGGGGCAACGTCGCTCGGGGTGAGCCCGGGGGCTGCGTCTCCCGGTGATGGCGCCGGCCCGCTCGAGGCATCGGGCGCCACCGGCTCCTGCGAGGTCACGCTGGCGGCCACCACGTCTGACGACGGTGGATCCACCGCGGCGCTCGAGGGCGCAACCGAGGTCTCGAGCGGCTTCGCGTCGGGCCCGGCGCGGCCGCGCAGCTTCAAGTTGAGGCCGCCGTACACAGCGCCCTGCACCGACGCGACGAAGACGACCCCGAAGATTGGGCCCAACCCAAGAAACGCGCCGGCCATCGCGAGGAGGAATTTGTCTCCCGCCCCCAACGCCTCTTTGTGGAGGAGCAGCCAGCCCAGCCACTCCAGCGCGCGGAAGAAGAGGAAACACACCAGCGCGCCCAAAACCGACGAAACGACGGCGTCTCCGCCGCGGGGAATCGACAGCGCCACGCCCAGCGCGATGCCTGGCAGGGTGAGCTCGAACGGCAGGACCCACCACTCCGCGTCGATGAACGTGAGGGGCACGAGGAAGACGACGAACGTCAGCGCGCCGACGAGCTCCCACGTCCACCCGAAGCGGGCGAGGCACGCGAGGAACAACAGGCCCACCAACAGCTCGATGGCGATGTAGCGCGGCGAAATCGGGGCGCGGCACGTTCGGCATTTTCCGCCGAGCGCGAGCCACGCCAAGACCGGCACGTTTTCGAACCACGCCAGCTGGTGGCCGCACGACGGGCAGCGCGAGCGCGGAGTCACCAGGCTCTGATCTCGCGGCAGCCGGTAGATGACGACGTTGAGAAAGCTGCCCAGCGACAGCCCCATGACGAAGAGCCACGCGGTGAGAATGGGCTCGGTGACGGCGTTGAGTTCCAAGACGTCGCAGTGTCTCGCGTCCCGAGGGGAGAGGAAACGATTTACCCGTCAGAGACGACTGAGGTAGGCCGTCGCTCCCCCAGATGAATGAGCCGTTCGGCAACACGTTGGGCCTGAAACCCAGCGAGCTGAAACACCTCCGCAACACCTACCGGCGCCGCGTCGCAGACGGCGAAATCGTCAGCCCCGAGCTCGCGCGCCACCTCACTGAATTCTCCCGCGAGACAAACCGGCAGGTGGGCGTGTTGCTCTCTCGCAAAGGCGACGTCGAATACGTCGTCGTCGGCAACGCACACCAGCTCGAGCTCCCCGACATCGGGCGCGCGCGTGCGGGCCAGGTGCGGCTCCGCGGCCTGCGGCTGGTGCACACGCACTTGAAGAGCGAAGCGTTGACGAAAGACGACCTCACCGACCTCGCGCTGCTGCGGCTCGACTGCGTGGCGGCGGTGGGCGTGGGGGCCGACGGGCTGCCCGGCGTGCTGCACTACGGGTACCTGCTGCCCGACAGCAGCGACGGCGCGCTGTGGCGAACCGAGACGCTGCCCACCGTCTACGACGGGCAACCCGACTTCCTCGAGACCGTCACCGCGCTCGAGGCCGAGCTGGCGCAGAAGGCGAAGGCGCGGCGCGTGGGCAGCCGAGAACGCGCCATTCTCGTCGCGGTGTGCCTCGACGGGAACCGCCTCGCCTCGGAGTCGTCGCTCTCGGAGCTGACCGAGCTGGCGCGCACCGCGGGGGTCGAGGTGGTCGACACGGTGCTCCAGGTGCGGCGGCAGGCCGACCCGAAGTACCTCATCGGGCGCGGCAAGCTCGACGAGCTCAACCTGCGCGCGATGCAGCAGCTGGCCGACGTCGTCATCTTCGACAAAGAGCTGGCGCCGTCGCAGGCCCGAGGCATCGCCGAGGCCACCGCGCTCAAGGTCATCGACCGCACCCAGCTGATTCTCGACATCTTCGCGCAGCGCGCCCAGAGCGGCGACGGCAAGCTGCAGGTCGAGCTCGCCCAGCTCAAATACGTGCTGCCGCGGCTCGCGCAGTCTGACGACTCGCTGTCGCGGCTCGCTGGCGGCATCGGCGGGAGAGGCCCCGGAGAGACCAAGCTCGAAATCGACCGCCGCCGCGTGCGCGACCGCATCACCATGTTGGAGTCGAAAATCGAGCAGCTGTCGACCGACCGCAAGGTGCGGCGGAGTGCGCGCAACCGCAAGGCGCTGCCGGTCATCTCCATCGTCGGGTACACCAACGCCGGCAAGTCGACGCTGCTCAACGCGCTGACCAAGTCTGAGGTGCTGGCCGAAGACAAGCTCTTCGCCACGCTCGACCCGACCAGCCGGCGCCTGCGCTTCCCCACCGAACGTGAGGTCATCATCACCGACACCGTGGGCTTCATTCGCGACCTGCCCAAAGACTTGGTCAACGCGTTTCGCGCCACGCTCGAGGAGCTCGACGACGCGTCGCTGCTGCTGCACGTGGTCGACGCCGCAGACCCCGCGCGCGACGCCCAGGTCGAAGCGGTGGAGACCATTCTCACCTCGCTCGGCTTGATGCAGCGCCCGCGCCTGTTGGTGTGGAACAAGGTCGACCGCCTCTCGGCCGACGACGCGGTGGTGCTGCTGAGCTCGCACGGAGGGGTCGCGCTGAGCGCTGCCCGGCGCACCGGCTTCGAGACGCTGCTCGCGAAGTGTGAAGCGACGCTCTTCGCCGAGGGCATCGACGCCGACGTGACGTCGACGCGTTAGCCCTCGGAAGTTCAGCCTCGATGCACGGGCGGATCCACCAGCGTCACCACGCCGCGGTCACCGTCGACGCGAATCCGCTGACCCGTCTTCACCCAGGTCGTGGCCGAACCGACATTCACCACCGCGGGAATACCGTACTCGCGAGCGACGATGCTCCCGTGGCTGAGCATGCCGCCGACATCGACCACCACCGCCGCGGCGGCGACGAAATACGGCGTCCACCCTGGGTCGGTGAAGGGCGCGACGAGAATCTCGCCCGGCGCGACGCGCACGGTCTCGTCGGCGCGGAGCACCACGCGCGCGACGCCTTCGACCACGCCAGGGCTGACCGCCAAGCCGGTGAGCGAGTTGCCCGACGCCACGTTCGGTGGCCGGGCTGGCGCGGAGGCCTCGAGCGAGCCCACCACCAGCTCCGGCGGCGTGAGGTGACGAAAGGTCTCCAGCTCACGGCGGCGTCGCTCGAGCTCGTCGAGTGATGGGCTCACGCCACCGCGCAACACCGCGTCGAGTTCATCGAGCGACAAGAGAAACACGTCGTCTCGCGTCGACAGTACACCGCGCGCCGAAAGCCGATTTCCCGCCTCGAGCGCGTGCCGACGCACCGCCGCGATGCACTCGATGGACAGGCTCTTGAGATTCTCTCGCAGCACGAGCGCCTGGTGCGCCCGACCGAGCACCGATGCGAACACCGCCCTGCGTGGCCACCCCAGGCGCTTCGCGACGTCGGCCTCGAGCGCCAGGCGTTCCCGCTGGCGGCGCGCGTGTACGGCCTCGGGTGGATCCGCCGGCATCGCGCCGAGGAACGCACGAAGGGTGGCGAGCGTCGCCTCGGGCTGCTCGCTCCACCGTGGAACGGCGACGTCGATTTCGCCTCGCGCGTGGTGGCCGTACCGCCGGTGAAACGCGTCGAACTCGGAGAGAAACGCCCGGCCGGCCTCGCTCGCTTCGAGCGTCGCACGAGTTTCCCCCCACGGCGCGCTCGCTTCCAACACCGGCTGGAGCGCGGTTCCCCGCACGTTCGCGGCGAGCCGGAACAGCGCATGCCCCGCATCGGCCGAGGCCATACCTCCGAGCCCAGACAGCAGCCGCCCCGCGAGCGCGCCCGTGGCGTCACCCAGCCACTTCGCGGTCAACACCGCCACGGCGTTGAGACAGGCCATGCCTACCATCAAGGTGAAGAACCCGCGGTCTGGCCCAAACACGGCGCTCTCGGCCTCTCTGATGTGCCCCGCCAACTCGACCTCGGAGAGCCGCCGTGGGTCGCCCTGCAGCTGCTCCGACACGGCCGCGCGGACCCCGGCGAGAATCGCCTCAGACTCCACGTTTCGCGCGCGCCACATGCTGCGAACCGCGGTGAAGATTCCTGAGAAGAACGTCAGCCACTCGATGTGCACCTGCATCACGTCTTCTGGCTTCAGGCGCTCGACCGCCGCGCGCATGGCGTCGGGGTTGCCTCCGAAGAACTCGGCGGGGTTCCGCCGGGCCAGCCCTGGCACCACACGCAGAAGCGCCAGCAAGGTGTTGAGGCAGAAGTACAGCCGGCCACCCACTCGACCGACGATGGGGAACGCGCCGAGCGAAATACCGAAGGGCGTGAGGAGCCCGCGAAAGAGGGCCGAGACGAAGCGCTCCACGAGGGAGAACGACAGCGGCGTGGCGACGTCGGGCATCAGCTCGCCGGTGTTCGTGTTGGTCCACACCAGCACGCGCGACGGCTTCGCCGAGGTGGTGATGGGCCGCGCCTGGAGCAGCCACGGTCGCCCGTCCGCCAAGGCCCACTCGAGGTCGAGCGGGGCTTTCCACTCCGTCTCGAGGGCGACGGCGCGCGCGCACAGGTCACGAACGGCGGCGTCGGTGAGCAGCGGTGGCTCCACGGGGCGCTCGGAGAACACGTGCGTTCCACGCGTGATGCGCCACCGTTGCGGAGCCACCGTGCCGGAGACGAGCGCCTCTCCGAGCCCCTTCACCGCCTCGAGAATGAGCGTGTCGCGGTGAGCACCCGTCGGGTCCGTCGTGAAGAGCACGCCGGCGCACTCCGCGTCGACCATGTGCTGCAGCACCACCGCCATCACTGGGCGCCCACCGCCGTTTCGCGCACGGTACGCCATGGCCCGCTCAGAGAACGCCGACGCCCAACACGTTCGCACCGCTGCAGCGAGCGCCGCGCCATCGACCTGCAGCAGCGAGTCGTGCTGACCCGCGAAGGAGTGCCGCTGCCCGTCTTCGTCGACCGCTGACGAGCGCACCGCCCAGGTGACTCCGGGCTGCGCCCCACATTCGGTCAACGCCGCCAACAACACGTCTGACACCGGAGCGTCTGCGATGGCCCGGCGCACGGGCGCCCACTGCTTCGTCGACTCCGCCTCGCGCAGCGCGGCCGCCACTGCCGGGTGCTGAAGGTGCGCTTCGAACGCCGCCGCCGCGATGGCCCACGCGGGAGGGACGGGCGCGCCGGCTCGCACCAACCGCTGGAGGCTGGCACCCTTCCCTCCTACGATTTTCACCGACGAGACGTCGCCACGCAGCTGCATGAGGTACGTCATGGCGACTTTCTCAGCATGCCGCGCGCGAAGAGCCGGGCCGTGTGCGCCGCGAGCACGTCGATGTGAGCGTCGTCGAGCGTGAAGACGTCGGAGACCAGCACGCGAACGAGGAGCGTTCCGAGAAACGTCTCGGCCGCGAGGCGAGGCTCGACGTCGTCCTGAATGACCCCACGCCGACGCAGCGCGGTGAAGTACTTCGTCAACGTCGCGCGCGTGCCCTGGCTCGCGTCGCGAAAGCGCATCAGGCGGCGCACCTCACCGGGCGGTTCAAGCATGGTCGCGCGGATCAACCACCCCACCTTCAACAGCTCGCGCAGCGCATACGACGCGATGGCCGCCAGAACCGGCTCGAGCGGAGCGCGGACATCGAGCGGCGTACCCTTCGGCATCGCCGGCCGAGCTTCAGAGCGGATCAGCGCCTTCATCAACCCGGCTCGGCTGCGGAAGTGCCGGTACAGCGTCGCCTGCGCCACACCCGACTCCCGCGCCACCGCCTCGATGGTCAGCGCGCTGAAGCCGTGCGCGCCGACCAAAGCTCGCGCGGCGGTGAGCGCCGTCGATTCCAACCGCGCGCGCGGTGAGACGTGGAGCCCCAGTGTCTCGAGCTCGCGCCGGAGGTTCGTTGAGCTCATCGCGCGGTACAACGTGGCCCTCGAAACACCCAGCGCCTCGGCCAGCTGCTGCATGGTGAAGCGCCCGCGGCGACCGAGCGCTTTCGCCTGTCGGTGAATGAATTCGGCGGAGAGCGTGTGAGACATATTGACATCATGTTCACTCACTCCGTCTCACGTCAATCCGCACCAGTCCGGCACGCGCGGTTCTGCTAGACGACACGTCGTGTTTCTTCTCGAGAACCCCATCAAGCCCTATGCGTGGGGCAGCACGACCGCGCTCGCCGCGCTCCAGGGGCGCGAAGCGACCGGCGCACCCGAGGCCGAGCTGTGGGTGGGCGCGCACCCCGCCTCGCCATCGACAATCCACGAAACGGGGGCGTCGCTCGCCGCGCACATCGCGCAGCACCCCGAGTCGACCCTCGGCGCGGCCTCGCTGAAACACTTCGGGCCGACGCTGCCGTTTTTGCTCAAGGTGCTCGCCGCGGCGCACCCACTTTCGCTCCAGGCGCACCCGAGCCGGGCTCAAGCGATGTCGGGCTTCGCTCGGGAGAATTCCCTCGGCGTTCCCCTCTCCGCGAGCACGCGGAACTACAAAGACGAGAACCACAAGCCCGAGCTGATCTGCGCGCTGACGCCGTTCCACGCACTGTGCGGCTTTCGAAAGGTCGACGCCTCCCTGGCGCTGTTCCGCGGGCTGGGCGTGTCGGTTCCGCTGCTCGAGTCCCGTGGGCTCCGCGCGTTCTTCGAGCAGCTCTTCTCCGGCAGCGCCGACGTGAAGGCGCTCGTGGCCCAGGTGGCCGAGCGGTGCACCACACATCCCGCTGCGGGGTTCGAGGCGGAGTGCCGCTGGGGCGCGCGGCTGGCGGCGCAGTACCCGGGTGACGCGGGGCTCCTCGGCGCGCTGGTGTTGAACCTCGTGACGCTCGCTCCCGGCGAGGCGCTGTACCTGCCAGCGGGAAATCTCCACGCCTACCTCGAGGGCGTCGGGGTCGAGCTCATGGCCAGCTCCGACAACGTGCTGCGCGGCGGGTTGACGCCCAAACACGTCGACGCCGCGGAGCTGCTGGCGGTGCTCGACTTTCACGACGGGCCGGTGCCCGTGCTGACGCCGCGCGGTGCGCCCGAAGCCGCGTACGAGACGCCCGCTCCCGACTTCCACCTCTCGCGAATCGACGCCTCGACGCCGGTGACGCTGCGGCGCCGAGGGCCCGAGGTGGTGCTCGTCACCCAGGGCCAGGTCTCGGTTTCAACGCCGGTGCAGACCCTGGTGCTCGAGCAGGGAACGAGCGCGTTCATCGGCGCCGACGAGGGCGCGGTGCGCGTCTCCGGTGAAGGCACGGCCTACCGCGCGACCGTCGGTCAGCTCGCGTAGCCAATCATCCCAAAGACTTACCGGGGCATGGCCGCTGCAGACGCGCGCGGTATGAACGAGCTCCTCCTGCAGAAAGCCCTGAAGTCCCTCGAAATCGGTGACCGCAACGACGCGCTCATCTCGCTCCTCGAGGCTTGGCGCCAACAGCGCTCACCGGCCCTGGCCGACGTCATCGACAGCCTCTCCGCCGACGCCACGCGGGCGCTGCCTGCGCTCGACCTGAGACGCAAGGCGATGCGCCACCGCTGGCTCGACCTCGCCAGCGAGCGCCACCCGGCCGACGTGGAGCGCCTGCTGACGAGCCTCGTCGACATGCCCAACGTGCGCTTCGCCGACTGCATCGAGCGCCTGGCTTTCTACCCGGCGGATCCACGCATCGCGATCGACCTGGCCAACTACGTCACCGGGTGTCAGTTCCCTTGGATCATCAAGGTGAGCGCGTGGCGGCGCATGTTGGAGATCATCGCCGAGACCAACGACGCGCGATGCCGCGAGGTGCTCGAGCGCACGCCCGCTGGAGCGACGACGTCAGCGTGGACGTTGGGGTGGAGCGGCTTCGACCTTCGCGTGGCGGCGCACGAGGTGTTGCAGCGGCTCTCCCCGCTGGCCGAGGAGACGTTGCCGCCGCTGTTCCATCAGGTAGCCGCCCAGGTCGACGCGCTGGCCGCTGAAACCGCGCCCACGGTCGAGCAGGTGAGGCGCCCGATTCACCCGATGCAGACCGTGGAGAACGATTTGCTGAACGCCGTCTACCAATCGCCCGACAGCGACCAGCCGCGCCTGGTGTACGCCGATTGGCTCCTCGAGCGGGAGAGCCCGCGCGCGCCCTTCATTCTTGAACAGCTCGAGCCACAGAAGCGTGTCACCAAGGCAGATCAACGGCGCGAGAAGGTGCTGGTTCAGCAGCACCTTCACCGCTGGTTGGGGCCCATCGAGCCGGTGGTCGAGCGAAGCAAGGCGCGCTTCGAGCGAGGCTTCCTGGCCATCACCGCGACCCGCTTCGTCACTGCCAAGCAGTACGCCGACCTGGGGAACCACCCCGCCTGGTCGACCGTTCGGGGCCTGCTCACCGTCGACGACGAGCATCTGCAACGCTGCGCGTTCTCGAGCCTGCAGTACATCGAGCCAGCGCTCGACTGGGCGCAGCTGGCCACGCTCGCTCGCAGAGGGACCCCGTACCCACGGCTGCGCGCAATCGAGGTGTCAGAGCGAAACAACACCGCCGTCGAGCGCCGCCTGGTGAGCCAAGGCGTTTCGCTGCCGGCCTTTCGCTCGCTCTACCTCACCGCGCCGAAGCTCGATGACGACCTGCGGTGGTTGGCGGGCACTCCGCTCGGAGCGCGACTCACGTACCTGTACGTGACCGACGAAAGAGCCTTGGTACCGGCGTGGAACCTCGCGATGGCGCAGCCGAACCTCTCTACCTTCGTGGTCGGCAGGTCGCCGCGGTACCGTTTCACGAAGACCGATGGTGGCTGGACCGTCGAGGTGTCATCGCTCAAGAACGCCGAAAACACCGCCGCCGAGCTCCGACGCCTGCCCGCTCCGCTCAAGGTGACCATCTCCGCGGCGAATAACCGCGCGACGAGAGAGAAGCGCCTGGCAGGGCTGCTGCGCGACTACCCGGTGACACTCAAGAAGACCGGGTGAGCTCGCCGTCTGTCACTCGCGGAAGTCGACCGCAACGCATGGCGCTTCGCTACGGCCGAGCAGGCGCGTCGACGGCGACGCGGAGCCGCGTGGCTCCATCATCACCCAATGTCGCGACCACGACCCGGTCGCCAGCCAACGCGAGGCCACGTGGAGCGCCTTCGAGCTTGAGCACGTCTCGCGCCTCGGCCCCGGGGCGAACCACGTGGAGCCGCGCGCCGATGCCCGTCGACGTGTAGTGCGTCAGGCCCGCCGCGGCGACGAGCCAATCGGCGTCACCCCGCAGCAGCGTCACCAGCGAGCCACCCGCGCGCGCCACGCGGCGAACTTCAGGCGCGTTCGACTGCGGGAACCGATGCACCACGCCATCACCGTCGAACGCGATGGGCCCGTCGGCGCGCTCCGCGATTCGAGCGCTGAAGGCCCCATCGAGCGACGCGCGCATCAAGCCCGACGGGTAGCCCGCGACGAAGAAGACGTCGTCTCCGGCCAGCAGCGCGTCGTGGGGGCGCACCAACTCACCCACCACGACCGAGACGTCTTTCCCGCGAATGCGCACCACGGCGCCGGTCGGCTCGGTGGAGAACGGGTCTCCGTCGCGGGGCACGAGCACCGCCAACACCTCGTCGCCGCGCGCAGCCACAGCCGCGATGCCCGCCGCGGTGAACGTGACCGAGCGCCGCGGCACCCCGTCAGCGCCGACCGACCACAGCTGGCCACCTTCGGCCCACCACACCGTCGCGCCATCGACTGCCACCGCCGACACTGCGGCTGGGCGCACCGAGAGCACCGAGACGTCGCCCATGGCCGGCACCTTCACCAGGCCGGTGAGGTCTTTCACCGCCACCACCGCCACGGCGAAGTCTTTTCCAGATGCCAACGCACGCACCGAACACTCGCCTCGCAGCCGGGTGACGAAGCCATCGCCGGTGTCGTTCACCTCCAGCGACTTCACCGCGGCGATGAAGCCGTTCGCATCGGCGGCGACCTCGGGCCCCGGCGCGCCGGTGGCGATCAACGCCTTCATCGGCTCGGACAGCGCGGTCACCTTGGGCGCGGCGTCAGCGCCGGCTTTCGCGTCGATGGGGTTCCGCCGCAGCCATTCCGCCATGGAGACGCCCACGGCGATGAGGATCAACCCCGCGACGAGAAAACGCATGCCGCGCAGTTACCACCCCGACTTTCCCGCCGCGTCAGGAAATTCGCGCGCGCTCCGTCAACGCGTGCGCCGAGTCACCGCGTGTGATTCAAGCCCGCCCGCCTCCGTGGAAACCACCGCTCCCGCCCAGCCGACGTTGCGCATTCTGCTGGCGCTCGCCTGGCCCATCGTCATCAGCCGCGCGAGCCAGACCGTCATCGGGCTCTCCGACACGTTGCTTGTCGCGCACCTCGGCGCCTCCGCGTTGGCGGCCACGGCCACCGGAGCGCTCAATGCCTTCACGGTGCTGATTCTGCCCATGGGCATGACGTTCATCGTCTCGAGCTTCGCCGCACAGCTGTTCGGCCGAGGCGATGTGGCGGGCGCGCGACGCTACGGGTGGTACGGGCTGGTGGTGGCGCTGTGTGCGCAAGTGGCGTGTGCGGCCGCGTGGCCCTTCATCGATTCAGCGCTGGGCACGCTCTCGTATTCGGGCGAGGTGCGCGACCTGATGGCCGGCTACCTGCGGGTGCGCCTCATCGGTGGCGGCGCCGCCATCGGCATCGAGGCCCTCGCCAACTACTACGGAGGCCTCGGCCGCACCCGCCCCGGCATGGTGGTGAACATCATCGCCATGGTGCTCAACGTGGTGTGCAACTGGCTGCTCATCGACGGGAACCTGGGGCTGCCGGCGCTGGGCGTGGTGGGCTCCGCGCTCGCCAGCACCATCGCCACCACCGTCGCCTTTATCGGCTTCTTCATCTTCTTCTTCTCCGAAGGCCGGCCCGAGGCGCGGGCGACGTTCCGCTGGCCGGAGTTCCTCCGCATGTTGCGCTTCGGCGTGCCGTCGGGCGTCAACTGGCTCTTCGAGTTCGGTGCGTTCATGTTCTTCGCCAACGTGGTGGTGGCGGGGCTCGGCACGGCGACGCTGGCGGCGATGAACTCGGTGCTGTCGCTCAACTCCGCGAGCTTCATGCCGGCCTTCGGCATCGCGAGCGCGGGCGCGATTCTGGTGGGCCAGGCCATCGGCGCGAATCAGAAAGACGACGTGCCGCGGGTGGTGAAGCTGGCGGTGGGCACCGCGGCGGCGTGGCAGGGCTTCGCGGGGCTGCTGTGCCTCGTCATTCCGCACGTGCTCATCGCGCCCTTTGCCCGCGGAGAAGGCGGCGAAGAGGTCGCCATCATCGGCGCCCGCATTCTGATGATGTCGGCCGCGTGGCAGGTGTTCGACGCGACGAGCATGTGCCTGGCCGAAGCGCTGCGCGGAGCGGGTGACACCTTCTTCACCATGGTGGCGCGCGTCGGGGTGGCGTGGGTGCTCTTCGTGCCCGGCAGCTACATCTCGGTTCGCGTCTACGGGTGGACCGACATCGGCGCCATGGGGTGGATGGTGGCGTACCTGGCGGTGCTGGCGGGTGTGCTGCTTCTGCGTTTTCGCACGGGCGCGTGGCGGCGCATGGAGCTGGTCGAGCCCACCGTCTGACGGGTGCGCCTCAGAACGTCTGGTTGTCGAAGCGGAAGAAGAGCCACTGCGGCGCCGCGCCGAGTGGATTCACCACGATTGCGCCGTCGTCGCCGCGCCCGTTGCGGTGAATCTTGTGGGCGCTGCCGGCGTACGAGCCGCCCGAGCTGGTGGCGTAGACCGACACCTCCGCGCCGACGTGCACCGCGTCGAGAATGCGCTCGGTGGCACCGTCGAGGTCCACCAACTCCCACCCGGCGTCGCTGCTGAGCCCGAGCGCCACGTAGTCGAGCGTCATTCCAGGGTGCCACCCGCTTGCGTACGCCGGTGCTGGGAGCGGCTTGGTGGCGCGCTGCATCCAAATGCGTGGGTCTCCGAAGTCAGACTTCACGTTCACCACCAGCCG
>JAEUJT010000441.1 GCA_016793525.1 Archangium sp.
CACCACGTAGTCGCCGAGCGGCCCCAGCGTCTGCGCGCACGCCACGTAGTCGTCGACCGCGCGCTCCAGCGCCGTGTCTTTGTTTTTGCCGATGTTCACGCCGACTGGCCCCGGGCGGAACGAGGTGGCGCGGAGCCGCTCGGCGATCACCGTCATGCCGTGGTTATTGAAGCCGAGTCGATTGATAAGCGCCTGATGCTCGGGGATTCGGAACATGCGCGGCTTCGGGTTGCCAGGTTGCGGGCGCGGGGTGACGGTGCCGATCTCAACGAAGCCGAAACCGAGCCCGAACAACCCCGCGATCGCCTCAGCGTTTTTGTCGAGCCCCGCCGCGAGCCCGACCGGAGAGGGGAAGGTGAGCCCCGCGACGCGCGTCTCCAGCAGCGGGTCCGCGGCGGGCCGAAGCGATGCCGCCAACGGCCCCAACGCCCGCAGAGCGCCGATACCCAGGTGGTGGGCGCGCTCGGCGTCGAGCTGAAAGAGCGCCGCGCGGGCCAGCCCGTACACGGCTCAGCCTCGGGGAATGAAGGAGTACTCGCGCGCCCACGCCAGCGTCTGATCGACCTGCTCGGGCGTGAGAATGCGGTTCGATTCGACGAGCTCGATCTCGTGCCGCATGTCGGTGTTCAACAGGTACGGGCCGTCGGTGTTGAAGGTGATCTTCACCCCGCGGTCCCAGAAGGTGCGCACGATGTGCTCGAACTCTTTGATGCCTTCGACCGCGTGGGTCTGCAGGTTCGAGGTGGGGCACAGCTCGAGCACCACGTCGCGCGCCTTGAGCAGCTTCATCGCGGCCTCGTCGTAGGCGGCGCGAATGCCGTGGCCGATGCGGTTGGGCTTGAGGCGCTCGACCACCGCCATCACGCCCTCGGCGCCGGTGCCCGACGTCTCGCCGGTGTGCACCGTGGTCTTCAGGCCCGCCTTGCGCGCCCGGTCGAAGAGATCTTCGTATTTGGCCACCACCTCGGGCTTGAGCTCGAGCGCGTTCGACTCGGTGCCCGCCAGGTCGATGCCCAGCACTCCGCGGCTCCGGTACTTGATCGCCTTGTCGACGATGATCGCGTTGAGCGCGTGATCGAACTCGCGCGCGAGGCAGAAGATCAGGCACGCCTTCACGCCGTATTCGAGCTGCGCCTTGTCCATGCCGCGAATCGCCGCGTGAATGATGTGATCGAGGTCGAGCTCAGACGCCAGGTTGCGCTTCGCCGGGTTGAAGCGCAGCTCGATCTGCGTCACCCGCGAGCTGCGGTATTCTTTGCCGATGACCTCGTAGACCGAGCGCTCGATCGCCGCCGGAGAGCTCTGAATCTTCTCGGTCACGTTGTGCATGATCTTCAAGTAGTCGTCCAAGCCGCCGACCTTGTCGGGCGACGCGGTGATCAGATCGACGAACTCGAAGTAGTTCTTCACCGGCAGCTTGAAGCCTTGCTGGTGGGCAATGGACCAGAGGATGTGCGGGGCGACGGCGCCACCGACGTGAATGTGCAGATCGATCAGCTCACGGGGCATGGCCACCAATGCCACAAACCACGCGGCTCGCGCTAGCAAATCTCAGAACTGCGGCCTGCCAGGCTCGATGTGTGGGCCCTTGAGCGGATCAGGCCCCCCGCCGCGAAACCACAACGTCACCAGGCGCCGCAGCCGGTCTGACCGGTTCGCGCCGCTGCCGTGCGCCAGCATGGGGTGAAAGATCACCGCATCTCCGGGCTGCATCGAGACCAGCGTTCGGTGGGTCTCGTCGAACACGCCCTCGTTCGTCGAGGCCGCGTCGTACGCGAAGTCGACCAGCGCGTGGTGGGTTCGCCCCAACACCTCGAAGCCTCCGTTGCCTGAGTCGGCGGCGTCGAGCGCGATGACCAGGTTGAGGCCGCCGTGGCGCTCGATTCGCCCGCGCGTCTTGCCGATGACGAAGTGCACGTCTTGGTGAAACGGAAAGCCGGTGCCGAGCCGCGGCAGCTTCAGGTTCACCTGATCGACCAGGCACTTCGGCGCTGACAGGCCGAGCTGCTCCAGCGCGCCGATCAGACCGCGATCTCTCCGCAGGTCGTCGAACGCCTTCTGGCCCTTCGAGGGAAAGGTGATCTTCCGCAGCGCGCCAGGCGACACGGCCGGTTCACCTTTTCGCCCGCTGGCCGACTGCACCTCGTAGCCGACGCCGCGAACCACCGTGTCGCGCGTAAACGTGGCGCCGGCCTGCTCCAACGTCTCCGTCGCGCGCAGGAGCACCGCCAGCGTCTCGTCGCTGATGAAGCGAGGCACCACCAGCCAGCCTTCGTGCTCCAGGGTCTTCTTCGCGTCAGCGGGGAGGGTGAAGGGCGCCATGTGTCAGCTCGGGGGAATGAACTGACGCGGGTGAAAGGCGAGCCACGCCGCGTCTGGTTCGCTCGCAAACAGCATGCGCTCCCGCCACTCCGTGGGAATCGCCGCCTCGCCCCAGATCGCGCCGAACACCGCGCCGGTGATCGCGCCCGTCAGGTTCGATTCGCCACCACGGTTGGCCACGTCGAGCACCGCGGCTTCGAAGCTCGGCGCATGGAAGACCTCCCAGAGCGCGAGGCGAATTGCGACCCGCGCGGTGCCTCCCTGCGGGCCGTGAATGAACACCTCAGGGCCATACATCTGCGGATCCGCGTGCTGTGCCGCCCGGAGATCCGCTCGCAGCCCGTCGGCCGCCTTCTTGATGTCGCTCACCCAGTCGGGGTGCCGCTTGCCCAACGTCGCCGCCGCGTATGACAGCTCGTTCTCCGCCACCACCGCCAACGCCTTGGTGTCGATTCGCTCCGCCGGAGACGCGATGGCCCCCGCGATGACGCCGTTCAGCAGGGCCGCGCCCACGACGCTTTCTGGCGCGAAGTCGGTCAGCTGTACCGCCGCGACCGTGGCGTCGAACCGCGCCTCGCGCGCAGGGAAATGCACCGCGAGGGGGACAACTTGCGCCAAAGGGACCGCGCTGCCCTCTGGTCGAAGCGCCTCGAGCCACAGGCTTTCGCCCACGCCTTCAGGAGGCGAACCTTCGGCCAACCGGGCGCACGCCAATCGAAGGTGCTCGAGCGCATCGGCGCCGGCCGTCGCTTGCGACCACTGCACCAGGTCGCGCGCGTATTCGAGAAAGTCGAACTTCCCGTCGCGCTGCAGGTGTTTCCACGTCATCACCGCCAGCTGGGTCGGTGACGAGCACTGGCCGGGAAGCAGCTCGAAGGGGCCTCCGCCGGTCATGTCCCGCGGCGTCGTATCGAGCGTGGGAAAGTCAGCTGTCGCCGGCCGCCGACCGATCATCGGTACGCCCAGGGCGTCGCCCACGGCCAAACCAAGCAGCGCCCCTCGCTGGCGACCCTGCCGGAGAGCGTCGTTGGGGCCCTTCGCAAGACCCTGTTTTTTCAGATTTTGGGGTGGAGGAGGCGCCATGGAACGCAACTTTCGGTACAGTTGCGCGACAATGTAGGCGATTTCTCACCCCGTCGTCCGCGGAGACTGAATTCACATGACCGTCGAGAACATTCGTCGTGAGCTGACCAACGCGCTGAAGAACCGCACCATCAGCCGCGACGAAGTGAAGAAGATGTTCCGCGCGGCGAGCACCAGCGGCAACACCATCGACGCGGCCGAGCGGGCGGAGCTGAAGAAGACCTTCGAGACCTACAAGTCGAAGTTCTCCGCGGCAGGCACGAAGGAGTTCAACCGGCTGTTCGGCACCACTCCGACGCCGACCACCCCCACGACGCCGACCACGCCTACCGTCCCCACGGGCCCGGAGCGCACCAGCGTCACCGCGCGCACCCCGTGGACGACCACGTACTGGCCCATGGCCGGCAACGGCCTCGATGACACCGGTTCTGCATCGACGAACCTGTGGGCGAAAGACGGCCCGCTGGCGAAGTTCGACTCGCTCCTCAAGGCCCGCGGCAAGGCCGAAGGTGCGCGCAACTTCGAGCTCAAGCCGTCGCTCAACTCCCTCATCGGCAAAGAATCGGGCCACTACGTGCCGAACTCGTATCTGAACGAGAAAGACGCCGAGCGCACCACTGGCGTCGACTTCAACAACAACGGGAAGATCGACGCCAACGTCGAATACGACTTCATCGACGGCCGCGGCCAGTTCGGCAAAGACGGCAAGACGACCGGCACCATGAACGTTGGCTGGTGGGGCAGCTGCGACAAGGTGGCGCTGGCCGGCGTGCTGTTCGAAGAGCCGAAGCGCGATGTCACCATCAACGGCGTCACCTTCACCAAGCAAGACATTCTCGGCCTGCTGACGGTGTTGGCCGACAGCCAGGGCGGTGGCACTGAGTTCGTGGGCAACCGCTACGACGCGCGCGCCGACGTCATTCGCCTGAAAAACGGCCAGACCGTCAATGGTGAGATCCTCACCACGGTCGACTTCAGCGGCGTGGCTCGCCGTGAGTCGGGCGACTACCAGGTGCTCGATGGCGCCGGCATTCCCGACGAGATCAAGGTGCGCCTGATGGACGGCACTGAAAAGACCTACAAGAAGTCTGAGCTCACCTCGCTCTCGCGCGAAGACAAGCAAGACGACCCGGTGCTGATGCATGAGACGATCAGCGCGTGGCTCAAGTCGGGCCGCCCGGCGGTGATGGACAAAGACTCCGGCGACCACGTGTGGAACTACAATTTCTACAAAGCCGACGACACGCTCTACAAGAACGGCCTCAAGCCCTCGTGGGCGTCTGACGACATGCTGAAGAAGGGCTTCAAGGGCGCGACCAGCGGCGGCAACATCGTCTGGGTCGAGCGCACGGTGACCCTGTCGAGCGGCGGCACCGAGAACTACCGCTACTGGATGGAAGAGAAGAACGGCAAATACGTCAACGGCGGCTGGGCGCCTGGCTCGTCGAACCCCGACTTCCTCTGGCGGCCGAACAGCGAGGCGAGCTTCACCGGGTACAACTCGCGCAACCCGTTCGTCGACCCGAAGCTGGTGAAAGAAATCTACGACAAGTCGATCGCGCCGTAAGGCGAGGCCTGCCACGTCGCAGCACCTGCCGCCGTCTCCGACTTCAGGTTGGAGGCGGCGGTTGGCGTTTGAGGCGCGTTGGCGCCTACGCTCAGGAATGCGCGCACTCTTTGTGGTGGTGGTGGCGTCGGTGGCCGGGGCCGAAGAAGCGGCGACGGGCCGCCTGTTGGTCGACTCGAAGCCGAAAGCGTCGGTGGCGGTCGACGGTGTCGCACGGGGAACGACTCCGCTCGCGCTCGATGCCGTGCCGGTGGGCTCACACACGCTGGTGCTCACCGACGTGGTCAGCAAGCGCGCCAAGACGGTGACGGTCGAGGTGCGCCGTGACGACACCACCATTCATCTCGAGCGGCTGCCGGTCGTGGTTCCGCTGTCGAACGGGAACCACGTTGTGCAGTTTGTTCGTGACGACAAGCCAGGCGTCTCGACCACCATTGAGGTCGATGTTCAAAGCAGCGGCATCGTGGTGTCGACGTCGCCAGTCCCCACGGCAGCGGCGGAGAAGGCTTCGGGCAGGTTGACGCTCAAGACCGAGCCGTGGACCGAGGTGTACGAAGACGGCCGCTTGATCGGCGAGACGCCGCTGGTCGAGAGACCGCTGTCGGCTGGCAGACATACGCTGCTGCTGCGAAACGTGATGCACGACATCGCTCGCACGATCGAGGTCGACATCGCCGCAGATCAGAAGGTCATCAAGTCGGTGCGCTTCTGACCGTCAGCCGCGCACGCGCCCGATGACCGCGGGAATCGCCACCTCGACGCGGAGGACGCGCGCCCCCAGCGACACCGGCGTGAAGCCTTGCTGAACGAAGCACTCGAGCTCGAAGGGCACCCACCCACCGTCGGGCCCAATGGCGACGGTGACGCGCTCTCTCGAGGGCACGGGCGCCCGGGCGATCGGCGCGCCCGGGTGAGGCACCAGGCGGCGTGACGCAGGCCAACTGGGCAGCTCGTCTTCGACGAAAGGCTTGAAGCGCTGGTGCACCGTCACGACGGGTGGCACCGTGTCGCGCGCTTGCTCCAGCCCCAGGTCGAGGAGGCCGGCGATGAAGGCGGGGTCGAGCACCTTGGAGTCGAAGTAGCTCTTCTCGACCTTGGCCGCGTTCACCAGGGCAACCCGGTCGACGCCGAGCGACGCCAGCGCCGAGAGCACCCGCTTCAGCGCCTTCGGGCGGGGAATGGCCACCACCGCGTCGATGCCCGGGCGTTCAAGCGGGGGCTCGGTCAGCGTGACCCGCAGCTCGAGCCGCTCCGCGTCGTGGTGGAGGACCTCGCCGGAGCCGCACAGGCCTCCGCGTACCCCGACCCGCAGCAGCTGCCCGCGCTGCACCCGCAACACCTCGCGCGCGTGCACGTGCCGGCGGCCAGTCAGGTGCACCAGGCCATCGGCAGCGATCTCCTCGGGCTGGAGCAGCAGCAGGTTCACGACGGGCATGGTGCCGAGGTGACGGGCGGCTTGCCACCACTCCGTGCTCCGGGCAGGGTGGATCTCGTGTCTGAAGCGAGCGAATTCCGTGAAGTGTGTCTGCGCTGCCGGAGGCCCCAGGTGGTGTGCTGGTGTAGCGCGCTGACGCCGGTCGACAGCCGCACCCACGTCGTTTTCATTCAGCACCCGCGCGAAGCCCGCGTGCCCATCAGCACCTGTCGCATGGCGCACCTGTCGCTCCCGAATTCTGAGCTGCACGTGGGGCTCGGTGCGGTCGGCGTGCCGCAACTCGAGGCGCTCTGCGCGCAGCCGGACACGGCGGTGCTGTTTCCGTCAGATTCGGCGGTCGACGTGGCTGACGTGACGACGCCTCCGAAGAACCTGATCGTGGTCGACGGCACCTGGTCGAATGCGAAGAAGGTGGTCGAGAAGTGCCCGATCTTGTCGCGGCTCCCGCGGCTCGCCTTCACCCCCGACAAGCCGGGGAACTACCGAATTCGCAAGGAGCCCGAGGCGCACTGCCTGGCCACCATCGAGGCCACGGCCCACGTGCTCGAGCGGCTGGAATCAGCGCCCGGCCGCTTCGTGCCGATGCTGAGCGCGTTCGACGCCATGGTGGAGCGCCAGCTCGAGTACATCCGCTCCACGGGAAACAACTCGCGCCACCGCCGCCGCGTGTGGAGAACGACGCCGCGGGTCGATCCGCTCGAGGCGCTCCGAGAGAACGCGAGCCGGCTGGTGGTGGTCTTCGGCGAGGCCAACGCGTGGCCGCTCGATCACCCCGAGCGACCGACCGGTGACGCCGAGCTCGTGCAGCTCGCCGCCAAGCACTTGGCCACGGGCGCGGAGTTCGAGTCCCTCCTTCGGCCGACCCAGCGCATCTCGCCCAGCGTGGAGTGCCACCTCGACGTGCCCAACGCGCGCGTTGCTGAAGCTCCGCTGCGAGCCGAGGTGATGCTCGCGTGGCGCGACTTTCTCCCTGCTGATGCCGTGCTCGTTGGTTGGGGGCACTTCTGCCGCGACCTCCTCGCGCGCGAAGGCTTCGAGGCCCCGTTCCTCGACGTACGGGCGCTTTTGGCGCAGTCGAACTCGCGCAGGCCCGGCCCGGTGGAGTGCTTCGCCGATCAACTCCACGTCGTCTTGCCGAATGGGAGAGGTCGCGCCGCCCGCCGCATCACCGCGCTGACCGCCGTCTCCCGGGCGATCATCGACCGAACCCTCGCGCTCCCTGCGCCAAAGCGGGGGCGAGGTCGCGCACCGGTGGAGGCCGCGTGATTCGCTCGTTGCTCCAGCGCTCGGAGCCGAGTGGAGATGATGCGCGGGAGCTGCGCGATGCGCTCGAGGAGTCGCAGGCCGCGAAAAAACTCGCCACGGCCGAGCGCGACGAAGCTGAGAAAGCGCGCCACCTCGCCGAAACCGAACGCGACGAGGCGATTCGCCGCGAGCAGGCGCTGAAGGTCGAGCTCGACGCGATGCGGGAGCGCTCGAAGCACGGTGAATCACCCCTCGTCGCCGCGAGCTCATCCCGCGAGAGGCAGCTTCAAGGCGAGCTCCGCGCTTTGAAAGAGCGGCTCCGCGACGCACACAAGACAGACGAGCGGATCAGGCGGCTCGAGTCTCGCAACGCGCGATTGAAGCTCCAGCTCTCTCATCGGCGCTGGGGGCCCATCGATCGTCTGGAGCAGGTCGTGTGGGACAACTGGCAGGTCCCGACGGCGCTCTCGGTGGCTGGGCTCATGTTGGCCTGGTTTTTCGACAAGCCGACGATTCCGAGCCCCCTCGTGGGCTTTGCGATACTCACGCTGGTGACGACCATCGTGACCCTCGTGCGTCGTCGCTGAATCCCCAGCTGCCTCGCGCGCACCAACTGGCAGCTAACGCCCGCGGGGTTTTCTGGTACGCCGCGGGTTGAGTTTCATCGCTGGAGGAACGCGTGGCTGAGCGAATCGGAGTGGTCGGGTTGGGGTACGTCGGTCTCCCTGTGGCCTTGGCGTTCGCCAAGAAGTTCCCGGGCACGGTGGGCTTCGACATCAACGTCGAGAAAGTGACTGCGCTCCAGCGCGGCGTCGATCGCACCGGCGAGGTGTCGAGCGAGGTGCTCAAGGCCACGTCGCTCCAGATGACGGCTGACCCCGCGGCACTCAAGGCCTGCACCTTCTTCGTCGTCGCTGTGCCCACGCCGGTCGACAAGAACAACGTTCCCGATCTCACCCCCGTCGTGAAGTCGAGCGAGACCGTCGCGCGCGCGCTGAAGAAGGGCGACGTGGTGGTGTACGAATCGACCGTGTACCCCGGCGTCACCGAAGACATCTGCGGCCCGATTCTCGCGCAGGGCTCGGGCCTCAAGCGGTCTGACTTCACGCTCGGCTACTCCCCGGAGCGAATCAACCCGGGCGACACGCTGCATACCCTCGAGCGCATCGTGAAAGTCGTCTCCGGTGAAGACGGGCCCACGTTGGACCGCGTGGCCGCCACCTACGGCGCGATCATCGAGGCAGGCGTCTTCCGCGCCGCGAGCATCAAGGTCGCCGAGGCCGCGAAGGTGATCGAGAACACCCAGCGCGACCTGAACATCGCGCTGATGAACGAGCTGGCGCTGATCTTCGACCGCATGGGCATTCGCACCCGCGACGTGCTCGCCGCAGCGGGCACGAAGTGGAACTTCCTCAAGTTCACGCCGGGCCTCGTCGGCGGCCACTGCATCGGCGTCGACCCGTATTACCTCACCACCAAGGCCGAAGAGCTCGGCTACCAGCCCCAGGTGATCCTCGCGGGGCGGCGCATCAACAACCAGGTCGGCCCCTACATCGCGCAGCGCACGGTGAAGCTGCTGATCAACCAGAACATTCCCGTGAAGGGGGCGCGCGTCGGGGTGTTGGGGCTCACGTTCAAAGAGAACGTGTCAGACATTCGCAACAGCAAGGTGCCCGACATTCTCACCGAGCTGCGCGAGTACGGCATCGACGCGAAGCTCCACGACCCGTACGCGGACCCAGCGGAGACGAAACACGAATACGGGCTCCAGGTGAACAAGATCGAAGAGCTCACCGATCTCGACGCGCTGATCCTCGCGGTGTCCCACAAGGAGTACCTCAGTGAGTCGATCGACGCGCTCGTGGCCCGCATTCGCCCGCGCGGCGTGCTGATCGACGTGAAGAGCGCGCTCGATCCGCAGCGCCTCCCCGGCGGTGACCGCGTCGCCTACTGGTGTCTGTGATGTGGAACCTCGACGAGCGGCTGCGCGCGGCGCCGGCGACCTGGTTGGTGACGGGCGCGGCGGGGTTCATCGGCTCGCACCTG
>JAEUJT010000523.1 GCA_016793525.1 Archangium sp.
AGCATCCCCGACGCGGCGAAAAACGAAGCGCTCGACGACATCGCCGGGTACCTGCTGGCGACGCTGCGGCACACCGACTCGTCGCTGCTCGAAGAGTGGGAAGCACTCCGCACCGGAGGTCCCCTCACCGTGCAGGCCACCGAGGCACCTCGCCCGAAGAAGAAAGATCTCGCCGCAGATCCGAAGGCGCTGGCCGCCCGTGCACGAGCCGAGCTTCACCAATTTGTACGCCTTCTGGCGCGCAAGCAGTGGGACGCGGCGGTGGAGCAGCTCATGCCCGACACCCGGTGGACCGCCGCTGAGCTCGAGAAAACGCTGGCGCCCTACTTCACCGAGTTCCCCGCGCTCGACACCACGCCCCGCGCGCGACAACCGGTGCTGACACAGCTCGTGCCCGACGGTGCGAGGAAGTGGACCGTGCGCCACACGCTGCTCGACGGAGAAGGCGAGCCGAGCTGGTTCATCGACGGGGAGATCGATCTCGTCGACACGCTCGATGTCGAAGGGGCTCTCGTCGTGGTGCGGCACATCGGGCCATGAATTCCTGGCGCTGGTGGGCTCTCGTCTTCGGCGTCGCCTGCGCGTGCGTTGGGCTGATCACTCTCGGGCAAGTCATCGTGCCCCGCGCCGCGACACCGGCAGATCTGCCCTCGACGCCGCTCATCGTGGGCCTCACCCAGTGGGACGCCAGCTGGTACGCCGACATCGCCAAAGACGGGTACTGGTACGTTCCCGGGCAGCAGAGCCCTGTCGCGTTTTTCCCGCTCTACCCGCTCGTCATTCGCGCCGTGAGTGCGCTCGGCCTCAGCACCTGGGTCGCGGGCATCGTCGTGTCGTTCGTCTGCGCGCTGGCGGCCATCGACGTCTTTCGCCGATGGGCGCTGCTGGTGCGCCCCGAACTGGCACACACCGCGACGCTGCTGCTGCTGCTCTACCCGTTCGCCGAATACCTGTACGGCGTCATGTATTCCGATGCGTTGTTCTTGTTGCTCGCGGTGTCGGCGTTCTTCGCGCTCGAACACAATCGCCCCGGGTGGGCCACGCTCTTTGGCATCTTGGCCACCGCGTGCCGCCCCGTCGCGCCGGCACTGGTGGTGGGCCTGGTGATGCGTAGCCTCGAGCGCCGCCGCGCCGCCGGAGCCCCCGTTCGCGCCCTCGACTTCGTGCCCGCGCTCTCGGCCGCTGGCTTCCTCGCGTACGTCACGTACCTCGGCCTGCGCTTCGATGATCCGCTCGCGTTTGCGCACGTGCAGGGCGCTCCGGGGTGGGACCAACCGGCAGGCTGGAACACCTGGCTCAAGGTCTCGTGGTTCCACACGTTGTTCCCGCGCTCGGCGCCGATGGTGGCGATTCGGCTCGGAGGCCACGCGCTCGTCACCCTGCTCGCCCTCGTGGTCGCCGTGCGCACCTTCCGCGTGCTCGGTGCGGGCTACGGCCTCTACGCGCTGCTGTGCGTGGCGATTCCCGCGTGGTCGAGCAAAGACTTTCAAGGGCTGGGGCGCTACGTCATCGCCGCGTTTCCACTCTTCCTCACTGGCAGCGCCGTGCTGGCGCCACACCCGGGGGCGACGAGGGCGTGGCTGGCGGTGAGCGCGCTGCTCTTGGCGACGCTCGCGCTCGCGCTCGGCATGGGCGGGTACGTGTCGTAGAAGGGCCGCCTTCTGCCGTCTGGAGGCAACGCGTGCGCGACGTCGAAACCCTCATCATCGGAGCCGGCATCAGCGGCCTCGCCACCGCCGCGTCCATCGGGCCGAAGGGCGACGTCGTGGTGCTGGAGCGCGACGAAGAGATCGGCGGCTATTGCAAAACGGTCACCCGCGACGGCTTCGTCTGGGACTACTCCGGGCATTTTTTCCACTTTCGCCACCCGGAGATTGAAGCCTGGCTCCGCGCGCGAATGAGCGAGCAGGTCATTCGCACCGTGCGCAAACGCGCATTCATCTCGTGGGCGGGCGGGCGAATCGACTTCCCCTTCCAGAAGAACATTCACCAACTGCCGCAGGCCGACTTCATCGATTGCTTGCACGACCTGTACATGGCGCGCGTGGCGCCGGGCCGGAGCGAACCGAAGCCGGAGGGCAACTTCAAAGACATGCTCTTCGAGCGCTACGGGCGCGGCATCGCGGAGCGCTTTCTCATTCCCTACAACGAGAAGCTCTACGCGACCGACTTGGCAACGCTCGATCGCGACGCCATGGGCCGCTTCTTCCCCCACGCCGACTTCGACGCGGTGCTGCGAAACATGAAGCAGCAAGACAACTCCAGCTACAACGACACCTTCACGTACCCGGCCGGCGGCGCCATCGAATACGTCAAGGCCATCGCCAGCGCGGTGAAGCCCGGAGCAGTTCAGTGCGGTGAAGCGGTGACGGGCATCGACCTCTCACGAAAAGTCGCGCGCACCACCCGCGGCGAATACCGCTTTCAGCGGCTCGTCTCGTCGGCCCCGCTGCCGACGCTCTACGCGTTGTGCGGCCTGCCCTTCGCGCGAGAGGCCTTCAGCTGGAACCAGGTGCTGGTCTTCAACCTCGGCTTCGACGGCAAAGGGCCGAACGACATCCACTGGCTGTACGTGCCCGACCGGCGCCGTGCGTTCTACCGAGTGGGTTTCTACGACAACATCTTCGACGCCCCGCGCATGAGCCTCTACGTCGAGGTCGGCCTCCCCGCTGGCGCCACGTTCGACCTGGCCGCGACGAGGGAGAAGGTCATTCAGGGGCTTCGCGACGAGGGCATTGTCACCACCCAGAAGCTCGTGGCCGAACATTCGGTGGTGATGAACCCCGCCTACGTACACATTACCCAGCGCGCGACCGAGGAGCGGAAGCGGCTGGAGCCGATGCTCACCGACGCCGGCGTGTTCAGCATCGGCCGCTACGGCGGGTGGACGTACTGCTCCATCGAAGACAACATCGTCGAGGCGCGGCAGTTGACGACGAAGCTCGGGCTCGCCGCGGCCTGGCCGTGGGCGTCAGTCGACCACGCGAAAAACCGGCCCTGAGGGGCCAGCACGCCAGGTCTCTTCTGGTGCTGCCACCAGCCACGTCGGAGCGAGGCGCCGTGGCACGTCGACCTCCACCACCCGACGCGCGGTGCCGAACACCCGGTCGAGCACGGGCAGCGTCACCGCGTGGTTGAAGGCCACTCCCGCGAAGTGGTGCGTGAAGTGATGGGCGCGGACCCAGCGGCCGTAGAGGGTGCGAGGCGCGCGAAGGTGCAGCTGGCGGTGCAGCAACTCGTAGCCGAGGTAGGCCGCCGAGAAGCCCGTACCCCAGACCACGGCGGTCACCCCGTCGACGAACAGCGACGCACACCCGCTGGCCACCGGCACCACGAGCGCGGCCGCCACCGCCTTCTTCCACCCGGGGGCGAAGTACGCACCTTCGGCGTGGTGGCGAATGTGCTCGACCCGAAAGGGCGTACGCGCTCGCCAGACGTGACCCAACACTCGGTGCAGCCAGTATTCAGCCACCGGCCAGCACCCGACGCCCACCACGAAGGCCAGCAAGCTCTTCACGGCGGCAATTTTGTAGCTCTACAAAGAGAGAGGCAAGGCCCCCCTAGTACTTCGAGTTCGATTTCTGCCCGGTGATGATCGCGACCGAAGCCGACGCGCCGATGCGGTTGGCGCCCGCCGCGAACATTTTCATCGCGTCTTCGGTGGAGCGCACACCACCCGAAGCTTTCACGCCGACGTCGTCGCCCACCACGGCGCGCATCAGCGCCACGTCTTCGGCCGTCGCCCCGCCGCTGGCGAAACCAGTTGAGGTCTTCACGAACGCCGCGCCCGCAGCTTTGGACAGCGCGGAGGCGACGATCTTCTCATTCAACGTCAGCTGCGATGTCTCGAGAATCACCTTCACCGGCACCGGCTTGGCGGCGTTCACCACGAGCTGAATGTCGTGCAGCACCAGCGCGTAGTCGCGCGACTTGAGCGCGCCGATGTTGATGACCATGTCGATCTCTTTGGCGCCGCAGCGCACCGCCTCGCGCGTCTCGAAGGCCTTCGCGGAGGGGATGGTCGCCCCCAGCGGGAAGCCCACCACCGCGATGGGCAGCACGCTCGAGCCCGACAGCGCTCTCGCCGCTGTACCGATATTGACCGCGTTGACGCACACCGTGGCGAAGCCGTGCTTCTTGGCCTCGTCACAGAGCTTCAGCACCTCGTCGCGGGTTGCTTCGGGCTTGAGCAGCGTGTGGTCGATGAAGGGCGCGATGTCTTGGCTGGTGCGCAGCTTGTCTGGAGAGATTCGCGCCGCCCCCACCCGCACCGCGTTCGCCGTGCCGCAGGTATCGTGGTTCGGGCAGCTGAAGCACGACGGCGCGCAGTCAGCGCCTTCGGCCTCTTTTTTCGGTGACGGCGTACACGGCTCCGTCGTGCCTACCTGGAGCGCCACCAAACGGCGGCGTACCCGCTCCGCGATCTCATCGACCAGTGCCGTTGCGTCGTCAGCCATGGCGCGCGTTTATCACGGGCGAACGGCGAACGAAGGGTCACATGCCGACTCCTGGCACGGCCCCGTTCCCTGCCACGACACCGGGGTGTACCCCTCGGCGCACGCGGCCAACCGAACGCCACACGCACGCTGCGGCACGCACTGCGAGGTCGGCGCGAGGCACCGGTCTTCGTTGCGCTCCCACACCCGCAGCTGCGTCCCCGGGCACGCCGCCGGACGCGCCAGCGGGCAACCGTCATTCAACGACGGCAGCTTGACGAAGACCTGTGACGCGTCGACGAGCTTCTCGGTGCCCACGCCGACTCGGCGCACGGTGGTGAACTTGGCCGACACGATCGCGTCGTGCTTCTCGATGCGGCTCGTGAGCCAGGTTTGGTCCAACCGGGGCACCGACGCGCGCTCCACGTCGATGCCGTTCACCATCGTCTGCCGGCCCGGGTAGTTCGCCTCGGTCGCGCGCAGCGTGGCGCACGGCGCGGTGATGCAGCGAATGGTGGTCTCTTCCACCGCGTAGAACTTCTCGTTCGCCGCCGGCTTCTTCCCCGGCATGCCGCGGTACGCGGCGCGCACTTGGAACACCTGGTAGCTCGGGTACGTCGCGTTGGGGGCCAACACGCCGCTCAACACGAGCTCGCCGTCACCACCGGCGCCGGTCACCAGATCGCGCGTCGCCAGGTTCAGCCCTGACCGCCGAAAGTCGAAGCCAGTGACGTACTGCTCGCGGCCGTTGCCGTTGAGGTCTTTGACGTACCAACCGCTGCACATCGGGTACGAGCACTTGCGGTAGTCGCGCCGTGCCAACACGAGCGTGGGCGTCTTCGTCGACAGCTCAGCCGTGTCTTGCGCGAGGTCTGCCTCATCGCCGGCGAGCTCATCGCCCGTCACACCGCAGCCCACCAACATTGACATCAGGACACAGCCAACGAACGTACGAGTCATCATGAAGGCGGTTGTCGCACATTTCCCTGCATTGTTGCGTCGGAACTCAATTCGCCTGGAATTACGGGCTTTTCCGCGATTTCAGGGCCAACTCGTAGACCTCGCGGAAGAGCGCCTTGAAGTTGCCGCGCGCCTTCAGGTTCTCGAGGTTGTTGCTCATGCCACCCACCGCGCGAAAGAAGTTCACGGCTTCGGGCGGCGGCTTGATGGTGGTCATCGCTCGCGGGTTGCCGAGGAACAGCGCGCGCATGTCTCGGTTGATGTGCGCCGCGCCGTAGTCGAAGTCGGTCGAACGCGCCGAGCGGGTGGTGATGGTGATGACTGCTTCGACGATCGGCCTCGCCACGGCGACATCATCGAACACCATGCCGGCCTTGGCGCTGTCGGCCACCGCGTCGTAGGTGTTTTCACCAAAAAACGAGCCGAACAGCCGCAGGTTCGCGTCGAGCCAGGGCTTCGACATCTCCTTGATCGCGCCAAAGTCCAACACCCCGAGCCGCCCGTCTGGCAGCACCAAGAAATTACCGGGGTGCGGGTCGGCGTGCACGACACCGTCGGCGAGAAACGGGCCCCACGTCGCGTGAACGAGGAGCCGCGCCACGCGAAAGCGCTCGTCTGGCGGTTGCGTGTCGATGGTGCGGAGGAACTCCTTCAACGTCACGCCGTCGAGTAACTCCAGCGTCAGCACCTTCTCGGCGGTCAGCGCATGGTGAACCGCCGGCACGCGAAGTGTCGGCACGAAGCGCGCCGCCGCCGCGAAACGCTCAAGCCGACGCGCCTCCTGCCGGTAGTCGAGTTCACTCAGCAGGCCCTCGCGGAGCTCGGCGAAGTACTTCGGCCCATGCGACAACCCCGGCGTCATCGACACGGTACGCACCAACGCCCCGAGGTTTTGCACGTCGGCCTGGAGCGCGTCAGCGATGTCGGGGTACTGCACCTTCACCGCCACCGCCGAGCCGTCGCGGGTCACCGCGCGGTGCACCTGTCCCAGGCTGGCCGCAGCGAGCGGCGCTTCATCGAACGACGAGAAGAGCTCTGCCACCGGCCGGCCAAGCTGCGCCGTCACCACGTGCTCCACCAGAGACCATGGCATCGGAGGCGCCTGGTTCTGCAGCCGCGCGACGATGGCCCGCACCTCAGGCGTGAGCATGTCGGGGTCCATCGCCATCGACTGGCCGAGCTTCATCGCCAGGCCCTTCATGTCGCCCAGCGTGGCCACCAGCTTCTCCGCCGCGCCAGAGCCGAGGAGCGACGCCACCGTGTCGGACTCGCCGGCCAGCCGCTTCACGCCGCGAGACACGAGGTCGGTCGAAAGCCGCGCCGACAGCGACGCCAGCTTGGCCATGCGGGCCAAACGTCCAGTCGCGGGCTTCGAGTAAGGGTCGTCGGTCATGGCGATTACTGCAGCGACGCCACACCGCGGCGCAACAGATCTTGCACCACCGCGGCCACCTCGGCGGGCGTACACTGGAGCCGCTGAATGACCTCGCCCGGCGTGATCTTCTGCTCGCAGAGTAACCGCGCGATGGGCATACCCGCCGGAGGCCCCACCGCCAGGTACAGCCGGTAGAGCTCGTCGTGCACCACCAGTGCCTTCGCCTTCTGGAGCGTCGCGTCGCGGCTGCGCTTCTGCTCGTCGTTGAGCCACGGCACCAGCCGGTCCAACGTGGCTTCGGTGGGGTGCCGGCCGAAGCCCTCTTCACCCGGCCGGGTGGCGAGCCCCTTCGAGAGGGAGCCGCTCGCCTGCTTCGAGCTCAAAAAACCCGCCAAGGCGCGGTCGCCCGCCAACGTGGTGGCCCCGACCCGCGCGCTCATCTGAATCAAGCGCCCGGCCTCGAACCACCCTCGCCAGGTCGCCCAGGCATCGCGCGCGTCGAGCTGGCCGGTGAAGCGCTGACTCGACAACGTGCGCAACACCCACTGCGGCCCGAGCGCGCCGAAGTCGTAGGTCAACCCGCCGTCGGTCGAGAGCATGCGCAGGAAGCGGCGCCGCGGCTCGGCCAGCTCGCGCACCTGCAGCTCGAGCGCCGCCAACTTGAGCGACTTCGGAAAATACGCCTGCGCGCCGGCGTGCATCAGCCGCAGCGTCTCGCGGTAGTCGTCTTGCGCGGAGAACAGCGCGACGGGGATCTCGTGGGTGCGCACGTCTTCGCGGATCATGCGCAGCAGGCCCCAGCCGTCGAGCCGCGGCATGTTGAGGTCGGCGATCACCACCTCGACGTGTTTCGAGACCAGCACCCCGAGCGCCTCCACCCCGTCTCGGGCCATGAAGACCGGGTAGCCCTTCTTCGCCAGGTACGTCGACAACATCGACACCACCGCTGGCTCGTCGTCGACCAGCAGCACCGGCGTACGGGCGGCGTCGGGGTCGGTCGAGGGCTGGTCCACCAGCGGAGGCACCGCTGGCGCCGAGACAGGCACCACCGCGTCTCCCAGCGCGGCGTCGTCGGAGGTCTCCGGGGTTCGAGCGAAGAGCCCCGAGTCGCCCTCGACGTTGAGCTCGACCAGGCTGCTGCCGTCGGTGCCTTCAGAGAAGGTCCACGGCTGCTGCGCGCGCGACATGGCGGCCAGCGCCGGCTGCATCGTGTGGTTCTGAAACCGTGCCGCCCGCAGCACGCCGCGCATGAAGAACGCGCGACCCTCCGACGGAGTGCCCTCGCCCACCACCAACCCACCGGTGCGCCGCGTGCGCATCACGTGCTGGAGCAGCGCGTTGAGCTCGTTTGCCCCGCCTTTGCCCCGCAGCTTGCCGGGCCGCTGCGGCAGGTCCGTCAGGAGATCGCGCAGGCGACTGATGTGGAGCCGCGGCGTGAACGGCTCCTGCATCATCTCCACGATGCCCTCACGAAGCGGTCGCACGAAGGGCTCGTCAGACACGTCTTTACACAGCAGCGCCACAGGAACAGAGCCAGTGGCCGAAGCTTCGGAGCGCGCGAGCAACGTCGCCAACTGCGCGCTGCCCAGCTCTGAATGCACGAGCAAGAGCGTCGGCTGAAACTCGCGGGCGAGGCTGGCGAACTCTTTCGGAGCGAACGTCGTCCAGCTCACTGCGAGGCCCGCGCTGTCGAGGGCCACGCCGATGCGTTGAGCGGCCTCTCCGTCGGCGTCGACGATGAGAACCCGAGGATCAGTCTTCGACATCGAGGCTCCAAGGTACCGGCAGGGTTCCGGCGATACCAGCTTTCAACGGCCTTGGCTCTCAGGCGAGGTGTGGTACACGCGGCCGGGCTTTTGTCCGATGTCACACCAAAGGGAAACCAACCGATGAAACTGTCTCGATTCGCGGGCCTCACGGCCCTGCTCAGCCCGGTGCTCGCGCTCGCCAGCGAAGCCAACCTGGTGCTGCCCGATCTGGCCTCTCAGAAGTTCCTCAACGGCGCCATCGACGGCCGCATGCTGCTGATCATCGGCATCGTGGTCTCGGCGCTCGGCCTCGTGTTCGGCTTCATGCAGTACAAGCAGCTCGAGAAGATGCCGGTGCACAAGTCGATGCTCGAGATTTCAGAGCTCATCTACGAAACCTGCAAGACGTACTTGATCACCCAGGGCAAGTTCATCTTGTGGCTCGAGGGTCTCATCGGTTTGGTGATGATCTGGTACTTCGGGTTCCTCTCGCACGCCGAGGGCGAAGCGGCCAACGTGCCGACCGCGCTGCGCGTCGCCATCATCTTGGCGTTCTCGATGATCGGCGTGGCCGGCAGCTACGGCGTGGCCTGGTTCGGCATTCGCGTGAACACCTTCGCGAACTCCCGATCGGCCTTCGCTTCGCTCCGCGGCAAGCCGTTCCCCACCTACGACGTGCCCCTCAAGGCCGGCATGTCGATCGGCATGATGCTCATCTCCACCGAGCTTCTGCTGATGCTGGCGATTCTGGTCTTCGTGCCCGGCTACATGGCCGGCAGCTGCTTCATCGGCTTCGCCATTGGTGAGTCGCTCGGCGCCTCGGTGCTCCGCATCGCCGGCGGTATCTTCACCAAGATCGCCGACATCGGCTCCGACCTGATGAAGATCGTCTTCAAGATCAAAGAAGACGACGCGCGCAACCC
>JAEUJT010000008.1 GCA_016793525.1 Archangium sp.
TGAGTCGCTGATGGCGCGCGCGAGCAGGTCTCGCTGGGGCTTGGTGATGAGCCCTTTCTCAAGGGCGATTTTCAGCTCTTGGTTGGCGAGCTTCTTGTTGTCGCCGCTCAATGACGCGACCTTGTCGAGCTTGGTCTGCAGCGTACGAATGGCGCGCGTCGATGGACCGATGGGGGGCATGGTATTCCTTTGCGGGGGACCGCTGAAAAGCGTGCACGACTCTTCGTCAAATACCAAGCCACAACAACGTGGCGTCGGTGCGTCATGGTGACGCGCGCTGCTGCCTGGCTGAGGTGCTGCGCGCTCGCGGTGGCGGCGCTGGGCTGCCAGCCGGCGGCGTTCTCCCGTGATGTGGCTTTCTCCTGCGCGCGAGACAGCGACTGCCTCGCCGGGCTCGTTTGCCTCGCGCAGCAGTGCCTCCCGCCGGGCACTGAGGTTCCCGACGCCGGGCACGTGCAGGAGGCCCCTGACGCTGGCCCGCTCCCGCCGCCGACCGTGCTGACCGTCGCCGCGTCGACGGTGCGAACTGGCTACGGGGCGCACGTCCACAGCGCGCCCGTGCCACCCGTCGCCGCTGGAAACTTCATCTTCCTGCAAATCTACGCGCGGTATTCAGCCACGCCCCTCGTCGTGCCCGACGGGTACACCCAGCTGCACGAGAGCCACGCGGTGCACAACGTCAACCCGACCGCCGAGCCGCGCCACGTCATCCTCTACCGACGGGCGGAGCGCAACGAAGACGGAGGCACCGTTTCGGTCACCGCGTACAACACGGCGGGGCCTCCGGCCGGCGATGCCAACCTGGGCATTTCCCGGGTGCAGGCAGTGACCGTCTCCGCGGGAATCCTGGGCACAGTGACTCGCACCTCTCCGGCCCGAGGCGCCCCGCTCCCCTCGGCCGATGGGCCCACCGGCACGCTGGTGCTGTACTGGTACGCGGCCACCGCGGGGAACTTCTTCGGGCCCACCCCCACCTCGGAGGGCACGCCCAGCAAGGTGTACGCCTACGCTACGCCGTCGCACCAGGCGCTGTACGCGCTGTCGAAGCAGTCTGACGCGCCGGTCGACGGGGGTATCTTCGAAACAGGCGGAGGCGCCTTTCGCGACGTGGTGGTCCTCAGCATCTACCCGGGACCGTGACACTCCGGCGCGGGCACGGTACACGCGCGGCCCTCATGGCTCTCTCCATTGGCATCGTCGGGCTCCCCAACGTCGGCAAGTCGACCCTGTTCAACGCGCTGTCGAACGCGGGCGCGCTGGCCGCGAACTACCCCTTCGCCACCATCGAGCCGAACGTCGGCGTGGTGCCGGTGCCCGATGACCGGCTCGAGAAGATTTCGTCGCTGGTGAAGCCGCTGAAGACCATTCCCACCTCGCTCGAGTTCGTCGACATCGCCGGCCTGGTGCGCGGCGCCTCGAAAGGTGAAGGCCTCGGCAACCAGTTCCTCGCCAACATTCGCCAGGTCGACGCGGTGCTGTACGTGTTGCGCTGCTTCGTCGACGACAACATCACCCACGTCGAAGGCAGCGTGAACCCGCGCCGCGACAAAGACGTGGTCGACACCGAGTTGTGCCTCAAAGACCTCGAAACCGTCGAGAAGCGCAAAGACAAGACCTCGCGCTCGGTGAAGGCGCCGGGCAAAGAAGGCGAGCTCGCCAAAATCGAAATGGCGGTGCTGGAGAAGCTCAAGGCCAAGCTCGACAACGGCGAGCCGGTGCGCTCCCACGGCCTGTCCCCCGAGGAAAAAGAGGTCGTGCGCGAGCTGTTCCTGCTCACCGACAAACCGGTGCTGTACGTCGCCAACGTCGCCGAGTCGCAGCTCGCCAACGCAGAGAACGACGCGTTCGTGAAAGATGTGTACGCCATCGCCGCCGGCGAAAACGCCGAGGTGGTGGTGCTCGCCGCCGCGCTCGAGGCCGAAATTCAGCAGCTCCCTGTCGAAGAGCGCCCCGCGTTTCTCGAGTCTGCTGGCCTCGCCGAGCCCGGCCTCAACAAGGTCATTCGCGCTGGGTACAAGCTGCTCAACCTGCAGACCTATTTCACCGTCGGCGAGAAAGAATGCCGCGCGTGGACCATTCGCAAGGGCTGGAAGGCCCCGGCGGCCGCTGGCGTCATTCACACCGACTTCGAGAAGGGCTTCATCAAGGCCGAGGTCATGGGCTACCGCGACCTGCTCTCCCTCGGCAGCGAAGCGGCCGTGCGCGACAAGGGCCTGCTGCGCATCGAAGGCAAGGAGTACGTCGTTCAAGACGGCGACTGCATGCACTTCCGCTTCAACGTGTAGGGCGAGCGATTCTGGGGAGTTGAGGGTGGCATGTGCCGTGCTGATCCGCGCGCACCATGACCACCCCCATTCGCCGCGAGTCGACTCAGCCCCTTCCCTCCTTCGACGAGCCCGAGGCACCGCCCACGGCGTTGTCGGGCGCCATCTCCGCGCAGCGCGTTGAGAAGAGCTACGCCGTTCCACACGAAGCCGTGGAGCGCGATGAGCGACGCCCGCTTCAGCAACGCGCGGAGGAACGCGCGAGTCGCATCGACGACGCCGTCGACACCGCCTCGACCGAAATGGGCCGCTTCATCGTCACCGAAAAGGCGACGACGAAGGCGCTGAGCGCGCTCACCCAACTCCGCCCCGACGAGCTGCCGACCGCGCTGAATCGGCTCGACGCCGACGGGACATTGTCGACGCTGGTCGATTCGCTTTCTCCGGAGCAGCTCGCCCAGTTCACCCGCCAGCTCACCCGCGCCGGGGTGTTCGAGTGGAAGGAGAGCACGTCCACGTTGAATCAGCCCGGTCCGGCGATGGTGCAGGTCGACCCTGCGCGGCCCGACTGTCTGCGCGCGCTGGCGCACGACATCAACCTCGCCGTGGCGCAGCGAGAACCCAACGTGCGCCTCCGCGAGCCCGGTACCGATGAGACGCTCCACCCGGAGGACCGCCAGCGGTTCCAGTGGAACGCCGGCCCCGAGGGCGCGGTGCAACACGTCGCCGACACCTACGCCTCCCTCGCCAACGTCGAGGTCGCCGTCGCGCGGCTCGGCCCCGGAGACACGTATTCGCTCAAGCGCGAAACCACCGTCGGCGTCGCGACACCTGGCCCTTCGGGCGCGCCCGAGGTCGGCGTCAGCGCGGCCCAGCAGTCCGGCATCGAGGTGGCGCGCAAGGCCAATGGCTACGCCGTCACCCTCGACGCCGGAGTCCTCGACAAGGCGAGCCTCACCCTCCTCGAGAGCAAGCTCGGGCTGGTGAAAGTCTCCGCCGGGCCAAACGCCTCGGTGACGACCGGCGCGCGCGTGGAGCTGCGCTTCGACTCCGCCGAAGCCGCCGCCAACTTCGCGTCGAACGCGGCCAAAGCGACGACGCTGCCCACGCTCCCGGGCCAGAACCTCGTCGCTGCGGTGAAGGCCTTCGACGCGGTCTCGTTGAACAACCTCGCGGCCGTCGAGTTGGGTCACGCCGGAGCGGTCGGCTTCGGGCTCAAGGCCGACGCGGCGTTCTCGAGCCCACTCGCCGGCGCGGCCCTCACGGGCGCGGCGGATGAAGCGGGCGCGGCGAAAATCTCCGCGCGGGTCGAGTTCAAGAACGGGGAGCCGGTCACCCTCGTCACGACCGCTGGAATTCGCTTCGACGAGAAAGCGCTGGCCGCCGGAGGCGTCACCACGCCGTTCGACGACCCGAAGGCGCGCAGAATGGCGCTCACCACCCCGCTCAAGAGCATCGGAGCGACGCAGCGGATCGACATCGAGCGGCGCGTCGACCTCACCGCCAATCGCGACTTGGCCTCCATCGCCGCCGCGTGGAGCCAAGCGCCCGGCACCCTCACCTTCGGCCGCGAACGCAAGGAAGGCTTCGGCGACGGCTCGAACGTGAAGGAGCTCACTGCCGCGGGCTCCGCAGGCTTCTTGTATGACTTCACCGCGGCCGCGCTACGAGGTGACGCCGAGGCGGTGGCCGCGCTGGCGGCAAAGGGCCAGGCGACGCTGACCTCGAAGCAACGCACGTCGTCGACCACCAGCCTGTCGCTCGGCGGCAAACTCCCGCTCGAGGGCGGCACAGTGAAGGTCGACGCCGGGCTGTCATCGACGCGCACCCACGTCTCCAACGTGCGCCAGGGAGCGCCTGGCGAGGTGCAGCGCTTCATCCACAGCCGGCTGTAGCCACCACGAGATTTCGAATCGGGCGCGGCGCTGCGGCCATGGTACCGTGCCCGCGCCGTGGCCACCGACGACCTGACGCTGGTGCAGCGCGTACGCACCGGAGACCAACGCGCTTTCAAGCTCCTCGTCGAGCGGTACCAGCGCAAGGTCTACGCGGTCGCCCTCAACATGTTGAAGGACAAAGAAGACGCGCGCGACGCGACCCAAGAGGCCTTCATCAAGGTCTACAAGTACCTCGAGTACTTCAAGGGCGACGCGAGCTTCTACACGTGGCTCTACCGCATCACGTTCAACATCTGCATCGACCTCATTCGCCGCAAGGGTTCGAAGGGCGACGAGCACGTCGAGTTCGACGAAAGCGTGCGCCTCGACACCGCCGAAGCGAACATCGGCGCGCTCGGCTCCAAGCTGGGCACCAACCCCCAGAAGTCGGCGCTCCGCAAAGAGCTCGCTGACAAAATCACCGCCGCCATTCAGCAGCTCCCCGAGACCCACCGGCAGATTCTGCTGCTCCGCGAAATCGAGGGCATGAGCTACGAAGACCTGGCCACCACCCTCGAGATTCCAAAGGGCACGGTCATGTCGCGGCTGTTCCACGCGCGGCTCAAGATGCAGAAACTCCTCAATGAATACGTCGAGTTAGACGAGGCCACGGCTGGAGTCGGCACCGAATGACGCCGGTTCGAATACC
>JAEUJT010000289.1 GCA_016793525.1 Archangium sp.
CTGGTCGACGTGTCGAACCCGCTCGACTTCTCCAAGGGCTTCCCGCCGACGCTGTTCGTCAACAACACCGACTCGCTCGCCGAGCAGCTCCAGCGCGCGTTCCCCTCGGTGAAGGTGGTGAAGGCGCTCAACACCATGGCCAACGCGCTGATGGTGAACCCGCGCCTGCTGGCCGAGTCGCACACCACCTTCATCTGCGGCAACGACGCCGGGGCCAAGGAGACGGTGCTCGGCCTGCTCCGTCAGTTCGGGTGGAAACCCGAGGAGGTGCTCGACCTGGGCGACCTCTCCGCCGCGCGCGGTACCGAGCAATGGCTGCCGCTGTGGCTGCGGGTCATGGGCTCGCTCAAGACGCCGATGTTCAACCTCAAGGTGGTCAAAGCCTGAGTGAAGTGTTGACGAGGGGCCCTGGCGTGTAGAGTGGCGGCCCGCCGTGGCTGAGAACGCCTTCATCGCGCCGAGCACGCCGCTCGACCGTCGTCAGCTGGGGAAGTACGAGGTGCTCTGCCGCCTGTCGGCCGGTGGCATGAGCGAAATCTTCCTCGCGACCCAGAGCGGGGTGGCCGGGTTTCGCAAGCTGGTGGTGCTGAAGACGATTCTGCCCAACATCAGCGGCGAAGAAGACTTCGTGCGCATGTTCTTGGAGGAGGCGCGCATCAGCTCCGCCTTCAACCACCCCAACATCGCGCAGGTGTTCGAGCTCGACGTCGACGACGGCACGCTGTTCATGGCCATCGAGTTCGTGCAGGGCTGCACGCTGGTTGAAATGGCGCGCGCCTGCCGCCAGGCGAAAGAGGCCATTCCCGTCGGCTTCACGCTGCAGGCGGTGCGGGACACGGCGCTGGCGCTTCACTACGCGCACAACTTCACCGACGCCCGCGGCCGCAAGCAGGTGGTGATTCACCGCGACGTCGCCGAGAAGAACATCATGGTGACGTACGAAGGCGTCACCAAGCTGCTCGACTTCGGCATCGCCAAGGCGCTCGGCCGCACCAACCGCACCACCGTGGGCATGGTGAAGGGCACCAGCGGCTACATGTCGCCCGAGCAGATCCGCGGCGAGCCGCTCGATGGCCGGAGCGACGTGTTTTCCCTCGGCGTGGTGCTGCACGAGTGCCTCACCGGCATGCGGCTCTTCCACGGCAAGCGGCCCGAAGACGGCATGCTCGCCGCGCTGAAGGAGACCGCGCAGCTGCCCTCGCGACAGAACCCCGAGGTGACCGCCGACATCGACGCCATCGTGATGAAGGCGCTGTCGAAGTCGCGCGAAGACCGGTTCTCCACCGCGCTCGAAATGGCGCGGGCCATCGAGAAGGCCGCCCCCGGAGCGATTTGGCTGCCGGAGCAAACCGCCGAGCTCGTGTCGCGGCACTTCGTGGCCCGGCGCGATGAGACGCGGCAGCTGCTCGAGAGCGCGGGCTTTGGCTCCGACCCCACCGGCGCGTTCCTCCTCGACAAGGTGCTCGAGAAGGTGCGCGACGGAGGCAAGAGCGGGCCCATCGCGCCCCCCACGGTGTCGTCGAAGCCGAAGCCGCCCCCCACGCCGCCCGTGCCCGCGCCGACGCCGCTGAACCCTCCGCCCTCGGCGCCCACGCGCACCGACGAGGTCCCCGCGCCCGACGCCCGACCCAAGGTGCTGCGCGGCGAGGTGCCGTCGAAGGTCGGAGGTGTGACGCCGAAGTTCAATGACGACGTGAGCGTGAAGACCACGCCCGCCTCGGCACTCGATGAGTCGCGCGCGCGCAAGTCGAAGCGCACTGAAGAGCCTCCCAAGCCGCCCCCGCCGAAGCCGCCGACGGTGGAGACGGGAGAGACGCAGGCGTTGACGCTGCCCCGCGCACCCGAAAAGGCCAGCGACGATGAAGCCGACGATGAGGCGCTGACGACCGTGGTGTCTCCGTCAGACACCCCAGGCGGCGCGAAGGCCATCGCCGGCGCGTTTCGCGACGCCGAGTCCCGCGCCCGCCGTTCCCGTACGGGCTCGAAGCAGATGCCCGTGGCGCGGAGCCGAAATTGGCCCCTCGTCGTGACGGTGGTGGTGCTTCTGGTCGTGGCCGTGGCCGCGGTGCTCTTCGCCCTCGAGCTGCCGCCGTTTCAGCCGGCCGCCCAGCCCACCCGCAAAGCGCCAGTGCCGACGCCGAAGTAGCGGTTTCCCCGGTGGCGGGCTGAATCGCTGATGCGTGGGAGGAGGCTCCACGCCAATCCGGTCGACCCCGTCGGTGATGCTCAGCTCCGTGGTGACCTCCGGCAACGCGCTCCGAGCGCACTCAGCTGTGCGGCGAGACGTGCCGGAGCCTTCTGCGCTTGCGGCGGAGCCCGCTCGACCCTGGTCGGAGCACTCGAGCCCCTGGGGGTTTCGCTCCTCAATCCGACTACTGCTTCACGAGAATGCCGGTGCCCGACTCCTTGGGCTGCGCCGACGTCTCCTTGTAGTGCAGCTGGTTGTTGCTGACGCAGTACGTGTACGTCTGCGTGGCGGTGCCGGTATTCACCGAGATGGTGCCGTTGCTGGTGGTGTATTCGCCCACCGTGCTGTTGGTCTGCGTGACGCGGAAATCGCAGTCGCAGCCCATGCCGCCGTCGCCCGCGCTGCACCGCGCGCCGGGCAGTTGGCCCTGCAGCAGGCTCTGCACGCTGCCGCTCGTACCGGAGCACGGAAGGGTGATTCCCGGCAGTGGCATGATGCACGACTGCGGAATGAAGGCCTTCACGTCGACCACGCTGGTGGCGCTGAAGTTCGCCACTTTCGGCGTCGCGTCGGTGAATGACAGGCTGCCCTTCAGCTCGCCCGTGGCGGTCGCCGTCACCGACGGGCACAGCTGGTAGACGCTCTGCGGCAGGAACGTCGTCTGGCAGTAGCTGGTGAAGCGCCAGGTGCCGACGATGTCGCCGCCACACGGCTGCGGGTTGGTGCACGCCTGGCCGAAGAGAATGGCGACGCCCGCGTCGGGGTCCACCATCGTCCCGCCGCCACCGCCGGAGCCTCCGCCCGTCGCGGTGCCACCGCCCGTGCCTCCACCCGTTGCGGAGCCACCACCGGTGCCGCCGCCCGTGGCGAGCGACTCGCAGAAGCCCGTCTGGCAGACGAGGCCGGCGTTGCACACCTTGCACGTGGTGCCGTTGGAGCCGCACGCGCCAGCGACGTTGCCCGGCTCACACGTGCCGGCCGCGGTGCAGCACCCGGTCGGGCACGTCGCCGTGGTGCACGTCGGCTTCGCCCCGCAGCTGGGCGCAACCGCCAACGTGAAGCCGCACACCACGCCCACCGCCAACCAAGAGGTCTGTTTCATAGAGAGGCGGGCTCGTAGTCGAAAGGGGCGCCACTGCAAATGGGGTCGACGCCATTTGCCTGGCGAAAAGGGGCCTCCTAGAAGGCCGCCCATGATGCGAGCTGGGTGGATCATCGTGGTGGTGGCGGCGGCGGCGTGCGACGGGCCCAGGTTGACCACGCGCCCCGAAGACTGCCCCGCGGGGTGTTTCAATGAGCAAGGCGTCTGCGTCGACGGGCGAAGCGAGACGGCGTGCGGCAGCGGCGGAGCGACGTGTGGCGTGTGTGCGCTCTCTGAGGCCTGCGTTGACCACGTGTGCAAGGCCGAGCAGTTCATCGAGAACGAGAAGCTCACCTACACCGCGGGCTTTCAGGTGGTGGGTGACAAGCCCCTCGCCGCCGACGTGACGCGCCTCACCACGCTGCAGCTCGACGACGACATGCGGCCCACCATGGAGCCCGTCGTGTACGGCCTCCGCACCGAGCAGAAAGACATCGTCTCGCTCGGCGCCTGGGCCTCCTTCGGCGACGCCACCACCTCGGTCGCCTCCGCCGTCGCTCCGGGAGATGCCGCCAGCGCCACGCTCACCTTCAACGGCGTCTTCACCGGCAACCGCTGGCTGGTGATGACCGGCTACTCGGTGGGCGCGGGGACGCACCGCTTGTTCCTCCACTCCACCAACACGGGCTCTCGGCCCGTGGGCACCACCTCGGAGAGCGTCGCCGGGCCCTTCGCCGCCGCGCCGATGGGCGACTTCTATTTTCTCTCCGCGCCCGGCGTGATGAGCCAGAGCGGCTTCGGCGTGTACGGCTTTCTCGACGGGCCGTTCATCAACAGCACGCGCCGGGTGGCGCAGTACGCGCCCGCAGCCACGGCGGGCGTCGGCCTGATGGCCACCGCGCAGAAGAACATCGGCCTCTTCGGCGCGTACGACACCTCGACGCAGCAGCACGTGGTCGTCGCCTGCACCCTGGCCCAGTGGCAAGACGCGTACATCGCCGCGGCAAATCGCCCCTGGGCCCTCAACCTGCAGTCGTGCCCCGTGGTGTACGCCGGGGGCTCTGAGACGGTCGCGCTGTCTCGAATGAGCGATGGCTTCGCGGTGCTGGTGCGCGGCGCGACGTCGCAGACGATTCACTACATTCCACTGGTGGTGACGGTGAATGGCCAGGTGCAGTCGGTGACCACGGGCCCCGCGCAGGTGGTGGCCGAGGGCCCCAACGCCGCGTTCGTCGAGCTGCTCACCGACTATGGCAACGACCTGCTGGTCGTGGTGAGGGGCAGCCTCGCTCGCACCGTGCAGCGCGTGCGCCGCCAGTAGCGCCCGGGCGTCGGCTCATTCTCGCGGGGGTTGCGGACCGAGGGTCAAATCGCCGATGGTCCGCCGCCATGCCGACCATCAAACGCACCACGAAGCCTGCCACCACGCCGAAGCCGAAGAAGCCCGCGACCACGACGGCCACCACCGCGCCGAAGCCCGCCGCGAAGCCGAAGGTCTCCAGCACGCTGCGCTTCGAGGTCACCGGCGACATGCCTGAAGCGAAGGCCTTCGCCGCGTACAAGGGGTGGACGACGCGTGGCTTCACCGCGCTTTCCGTGCCGGCCGTCGACCTCGTCTACACGACCGACAACTGGCGCACGACGAAGGTGCTGCACTCGTATTCGGTGCCGTCTCCGTACGTGAACGGCCGCTTCACGTTGCCCGACGTGAAGAAGGGCACCACCGTGGAGTTCGCGCTCAAGGTCACCATCGCCTGCTCGCACCCGCGCGACATCGGGGGCCACCGCGACCGCGACGACCTGTGGCTCAACAACGGCGGCAGCAACTACACCCAAGTCGTGAACTGACGCTGGGTGGTTGAACGTCGAGTCGCTGAAAGCCGCACACCCTCAGCTGGCCGATGCCTCAGCCGACGGTGGTGATGAACACCTGCAGCCGGGCCACGTCGTCTGGCCGCACGTCGATGAAGCGAATGCCCATGCCGTAGCCCGTCGGGTCTGGCACGTTGGCCACTTCGCCATCGCACTCGATGAGCTCTCGCTCGCCAGGCAACGTGAAGCGCAGGTGCACCCGCGCGCCCACCGCGTGGGGAATGGCGCGGTCGAAGAAGAGGCCTCCGACCGACACGTCGCTCGAGGCGAAGATGGCGAAGTCGTCGCCGTCGCGGATCTCCACCGACATCACCGCGGGGACGCGAGGCTGGTGACGCCGCTCGAACATGGTGGCCCTTACGCGGCGTGTACGAAGCGGTGGAGCCGCCGCGCCACGCCCACCGGAGGCGCCAAGAAGCGCACCCGCACCCCGCCCAGGTTGTCGTAGGGCCCCAGCACCACCCCCGGCACCATCAGCAGCTCGTCGCGCCCGTCGTTCAAACGGAGCCGAACCGACACCGGCAGCCCAGCCGGCAGCGCATCGCCGCTCCGAATCGAGAGCCCGAAGGTCGACAGGTCGGTGGTGGACCCCAGGTGCCGGCGCACGCCGTCGTCGAGCTCGACCGACAACGCCACCGCCAACCGCGAGGTGGCGCGCCGCTCACGAAAAGAACGGCGCTCGGGCTGACCGCGGCGCAACCGCTCAATCGCCGCTTCGTCGCCACGGCGGTCTGCCACCTCGGGCACCTTCGGCGTGAGCAGGGGAATAGGCATCATGGTGTCGGCCGTTATCCGACATACACGTACAGAATGTCCAGCGCTGGTGAAGGTGCCTTCAAGTCTCTGTTTTTACGGAGGAAGACACTGGCCGAAGAGGCATTTCGTGTCAGCTGGGCAGGTGACGCACGTGTCTCCGCCGGTGCCGCAGCTGGTGTCGGAGGGTTGGACGCAGCGCTGCGTCGCGTTGCAGCAGCCCTCGGGGCAGGTCGATGCGTTGCACGGCGCGTCGATGCACCGGCCGCTGGAGCAGCGTTGGCCGGCGACGCAGCCAAGACAGAGGCCGCCTCCGCTCCCGCAGGCGACGTCGTTGGTGCCGAGCTGGCAGACGCCCATGGCATCGAGACACCCGGTGCATGGCACTGAGGTGCACCGGCCGCTGTCGCACCGCTCGCCTTCGCCGCAGGCTGCGCAGACGGCGAGCACCTTGCCGCAGGCCTCGACGGTGTTGCCGGCCAGACATTCGCCGTCGTCTCCGCAGCAGCCGGTGGTGCAGGTGCAGCGCAGCACGCCGCTGTCGGGGTCGAAGCGTGGGTCAGGAGCGCACGCGCCCGCGACGCACAGCTCGGTTGACGCGCACACCGCGCACACGTCACCCGTGAGGCCGCAGGCGCGCCGAAGCTTGCCGTCGACACACTCGCCGTCGACGCAACACCCGGGGACACACGTCGACGGCCCACACGGGGAGGTGGCCGCGCAGCCCATCGTCACCACACAGGCCGCGGCGAGGACTCGAGCGAGAAGCACCGGAGCCACTTTCCTTCATCGCCCATTCGGCCGCCACCGGAGTTGAACCGCTTGCACCGCCCAGGCAGCATCACCTCTATGTCCCCGCGCGTGCTGGGTTGTCTGCTGGTGGTGGTGGCGGCCAGCTGCACCTGCAACCGCCAGGGCCTCGCGGGCCGTTACGGCGAGCCGGTCATCGCCTCGGTGCCCGACGACGTCGTGCCGTCGCGAGAGGCGACGGTGGCGCTGCCGCCGGTGGTGATGACGGGCTCCGGCGACAGCGCGGTGCGGGTGCGCAACATCGGCAACGGCACCATCACCTTCACCGCGGTGGCGCAGTCGGGTGGCAGCGGGGCGTTCACCATGGCCTTGCCCGCGGTGCGCGAGCTGGTGCCCGACGAAGAAACCTCGCTGCCCGTCACCTTCGCTCCGCCGCAAGACGACGAGGCGTCGCTGGCCACGGTCGAGCACCGCGCCACCTTCGCGGTCGACACCGACGGGGCGCCGCCCGGCGAAGGGCGCCTCACCATCGAGGTGGTGGCCCAGGCCGTCGCGCGCGACTGCTTCGTCGCGTCGCCCCTCGACTTCGGCCTGGTGCCGCTGGGCCGCGCGGTGACGCTGCCGTTGGCGTGGGACAATGCGTCGGGCCTCCCGCAGGCGCCCGAGGTCGGCGCGCTCACCGGCGACGACGCGGCCTTCTTTGCGCTGCAAGGTGCCCCGCCGGCGGTGCTCGAGCCAGGTGCCCGCGCCGAGGTCCCGCTCCGCTTCGAGCCGACGGTGGAGCGCCCGTACCGCGCGCGGCTGTCGGTCCGGCGCTCGGCGGCGTGCCCTGCGGTCGAGGTGGCGTTGACGGCCGAGGGCTCCAACGACGCGGTGCTGTACCGGCCGGTGGCGCTCGAGTTCGGCCGCATGCCGTTGAACGAGCGACAGGTGCGCACGGTGACGTTCTCCAACCGCACCCGGTCGCCGCTGCAGCTCACCGCGTTGACCGTGGAGGGCGACGGCTTCGCGCTGCCCGACGCCCAGCCGCGCACGCTGCCTGACTTGGGCACCGCCGAGGTCTCGGTCTCGTGCACCCCCGCCGTGTTGGGCCGGGCGACGGGGGCGTTGAAGCTGACGCTGGAGACAACGCCGCCCCGCGAGGTGCGCGTGCCGCTCGGGTGCACGGGCGGAGGGCCTCGCCTGCACGTCACCCCGCGGCCGGTCGTCTCCTTCGGGGTGGTGCCGTACCTCTCGGGCACGCCCATCACCACCTCGCGCCGGGTGACGGTGTCGAACTTGGGCACGCCGCCGCTGGCGCCGGGCGACGTGACGCACAACCTCTTCCTCGGGCGCGACGGCCAGCCGCCCATCGTCTCCATTCATGCCGCGGGCATGGGCACCGGCGTGGGGGAGTTCACGGTGTCGGTGGCCTCCACCTGGAACCCAGATGCGGGCTTGCCGGCCATCGTGGGGCAGAACTCGGTCGACCTCGACGTGCGGCTGCTGCCGCGCTCGGCAGACCTGAAGTCGGCCACCCTCTCGCTCTATTCCACCGACGCGGTGGAGCCGGTGGTGACGCTGCAGCTGACCGCCGACGCGCGGTCGACGCCCGCCTGCACCCTGCGCGTGGCGCCGACCGCGCTCTCCTTCGGAGACATGCCGGCGGGGAGCATGGTGACCCAGACGCTGGTGTTGACCAACACCCACGCGACCGCGCCGTGCACGCTGGCGGGCATCGAGCTCGCGCCGGGCAGCAGCGACGCGTTCTCGGTCGCAGGGCCGTCGACGCGCGACATCGCCCCGGGGGGGTCGCTCAGTCTGCCGGTGGTGTTGCAGGTGCCCGGTGGCGCGCCTGACGGCACCACGTTCAACGGCTTCCTCCGGTTTTCGGTGAACTCGCAGACGACGCCCAACGTGCTGGTGCCCTTGGGTGGGCGGGTGGCGCAGTGCCTGGTGGTGGCGCCGGCCTCGGTGCGCTTCGGCGCGGTGCGGCTGGGGTGTCGCTCCAGCGCGCGGGCCATCAACGTCTACAACGCGTGCTCGACGCCGGTGACGCTGCGGTCGGCGGGCATCGTGGGCGCGCCCGGGCCTTTTTCGGTGGTGAGTGCGCCGGCGATTCCCCCCGCGCTGGGCTTGCAGCTGACGGGCGGCGCGCCGTTTTCGGTGCAGGTGGCGTACGCGCCAGTCGCGCTCGCGCTCGACACCGGCGCGCTCGAGCTGCGGGTCGACGAGGCGGGGCAGCCGCGCACCCTGCAGGTCTCGTTGACGGGCGAAGGCAGCGCCAACGGCGTGAATACCGACGTCTTCGTGCAGCCCGCTCAGGCGCCGGCCGACCTGCTCTTCGTCATCGACGACAGCTGCTCGATGGTCGACGAGCAGATGTCGTTGGCCACCAACTTTCGCGCCTTCCTCTCCTACGCGAACCAGCGCAACGTGCCGTACCAGATTGGCGTCACCACGACCGACGACTCGCCGCAGGGCCCGCAGGGCAAGCTGCTGGGCGACTCGAGCAACCCGAAGCTGCTGACGCCGTCGACGGCCAACGTCGAGCAGCGCTTCGCCTCGAAGGTCAACGTGGGCACGCGCGGGAGCGGCCTGGAGCAGCCGCTGTCGGCCGCGCTCAAAGCGGTGACCCCGCCGCTCACCTCGAGCAGCAACCGCGGCTTCTTGCGCCCGGGCGCGTCGCTCAGCATCGTGGTGGTGACCGACGCCGCCGACCAGTCGCAGGAGCCGGTGTCGTATTACCTGAACCGCTTCCTCGCGCTGGCAGGCGCCGCCAACGCCTGGCTCTTCTCCTTCAGCGTCATCGGCCCCTTCAGCTCCCAGCTGCCGCCGGGGTGCTCCATCGACGGGTTCCCCGACATGGGCCGCTACGAGCCCCTCATCGTCGCGACGAACGGGGTGAAGGCCGACATCTGCACCAACGACTGGGCGCGCGACCTCGAGGCCATCGGCCGCGCGGCGCTGGGCCCTCGCAGCACGCTGTACCTCACCTCGCCAGCCGACCCGACGCAGCCGGTGTCGGTCACCGTCAACGGCAGCGCGAGCTCGGGCTGGAGCGTCGACCCGGTGACGAACGCCCTCGTCTTCCCCTCGGCCAGCACGCCGCCGTCGGGGGCGCGGGTCGAGGTGCGGTACACCAGCGCCTGCTACTGAGGCAGCACGGGGATGCAGAGAAACGTCCCCGGGTTCGGTCGAGCGACCACCCAGTGGCCGTGAGCTCGATTCTGCGCTTCCGGTGGTGGGTCGTGGCCGTGTTCTCGTGGGCCTCGGTGGCGGTGGGGAGCCCTTCCGAGGCAGAGCGCGCGTGCCGAACGTGGCGAGTGAAGACCCCGCCGCACCCCGTGCCAGCCGGAGGGTCGGCGCGACCAGGGGCATTTGTCACGGATGACGAGGGCGACGCGCACCTGGTGTGGTTCAGCGACCAGCACACGCTGGCCCACGCGCGGCTTTCAGGCCGAGCGACGCGGGTCGACCCGACCTTCGGGACGACACCTTCGGGCATCGGCATCGAGTGGGCGCACTTCGAAGGAAAGACGCTCTGGGTGGCGCTCAGAGAGGTGCCGGGGAGAAATGTGCTGCTGCGCCACGACACGTCCCCATCGGCACGGCACGAGTGGGTCCGCGTGCTCGAAGGTCCGCACGGCGTGCGTTGGGCTGTGGTGAACGGCGTTGTCTGGCAGGCCCAGGTGATCGGCGACCAGGTGGTCTACGGCCCGGTTCGCGACGGTGGGGTGCTCCAGCTCCGCATGGTGCCCGCCGGTGGCTTCAGTCTCGAAGTGCAGTCGGGCCACCTTCGCCTCGAGGTCGATTTCGCAAACGAGCCAGTCGACGGGTTCGAAACGAGGCTCGTCGTTCCTGACGTCGTCAGCGCGCCCGAGGTGATGGAGCGCAGGCAGGTTTCGGTCACGCTCCCGCTGGGCATCGGTCCGCACCTGACCTCCGACGTCGGGCACTCCACCCTCTGGCTGCGCTCGGGAGAGACCATCACCCTCCCTTCGACCGAGCTGTCGACCTCGGAGTGCCGAGAGGCCGACACGCGAAAGCCGTGTCCTCTCCCGCGCGTCGATGTCGGCTTTCTGCCGCTGGCGGCGGTCGAGGTGGGCGGCCAGGCGCTGTTGGTCGGCTGGCGCTGGACGGAGACGTCAGCGGCCGAATGGGTTGAACCTGTCTGCGGCAACTCGCGGATGAGCCCTCATTGGCAGCGCTCGCTCGGGAGCAAAGGCCATGGCGTGCTGTCAGTGGCCACCGTCTCCGACTTTCAGGTCCTCGTCGACCAGCCGCTCACGCTCGGCCAATCGTCCCAGCTGGACACGCGAATCATGGCGGTCGCCGACCGCGCGGGCCGTGTTCACCTGTTGCTGGAACGAGAACGCGGAGGGCGGTTCTCCCTGCGCTACGCGTCGCTCGAGTGCGCGTCGAAGTGAGCGGCTCGGTTACGCCTCGGGCGGAGCGTTCAACGCCGCGGTGACGGCGCGAATCGCAGCGCGGGGGCTGAAGCGCACCGACTGCGTGGCCACCCAGTTGAGCCAGCCGTGCACCACCAGCACGTCGCCCTGCATCATCGCCTCGTACGCCTCATCGACCACCTCGGGCGGCTGCGCGATGACGGAGTTCTTGAACAGCCGTGACTTGTCGTTGCCCGAGCGCGCGGCGAACTCGGTGTGCGTCGGCCCGGGGCAGGAGCAAGTGACGGTGACGCCGTGTGGCTTGAGCTCGTGGGCCAGTGCTTCCGACAGCGACAGCACGAAGGCCTTGGTCGCGTAATACGTGGCCATGTACGGGCCCGGCTGAAACCCGGCGGTCGACGCGATGTTGAGAATGCGCCCGCTCTTCCGCGCCCGCATCGGCCCGGCGAAGAGGTGGGTCAGCTTCAGCAGCGAGGTGCAGTTGAGGTCCACCATTTCGACCTCTTTGTCCAAAGGCAGGTCGAGGAAGTGCCCGTTGCTGCCGAAGCCAGCGTTGTTGACGAGCCACTCGACGTGGAGGCCCTTGGCCTTCACCGCGTCGAACAAGGCCTGCGGCGAGTCGGGCTTCGAGAGGTCGAAGGGCATCACGTGCGCGGTGATTTTGTGCACTCGCAGGCGCTCGGCGAGGGCGTTCAACCGCGCCTCGTTGCGGGCCACGAGCACCAGGTCGCGGCCGTCTTTGGCGAAGCGCTGGGCGAAGACTTCCCCGAGGCCGGTGGAGGCTCCAGTGATGAGGGCGACGGAGGTAGGCATGCCGCGAGTGATGCAGCAGCCGCGCGCGAAACGCCACGGCAAATGCATCGGTACGAGGGTGGTGGCATGGTGCGCCGCTCGATGAGCGATTCCCCCACGGTGACCCTCGGACTGCCCGTGCTCGTGCTGCTGGTGGCGAGCTCAGCGCTCCCCGCTGGGGCCATCGCCTGGTGGTTGAAGCAGCCGGTGCCGCCTCCGCCGCCCGCTGCGCCCGTCGAGTGCACCTGCCGCTGCGAACATTCTGTCGTGGTGCCACCGGCGCCCGCTCCGGTGCCGATGCCGTCGCCGATTCCCACGCCTCCGCAGCCCGACGCGCCCATCGACCCCTCCGCCTGCCGGGGAATGACGTGGAGCCTGCTCAAACAAGAGAAGACCGTCGCCCGCGTGGGGAGCGACCCGGCCCACACCAACGCCTACGTCGGCGACACGAGCTGCGACGAAGAGCGCTCGCTGCTGTGCCTCATTCCGAAGAACCTGCCGAAGCCAGAAGGCCTCGAGAGCAGCTTCTACAGCGGCTGGTCGGGCGCGCAGCTGGCGGTCACCACGCCCGTCTCCGGCCGGCAGCTGACCTCGAGGGAAGCGGCTGACGCGCTCTGCGCCAAGGCCTTCGGCGACGGCTGGCGCATGGCGGAGCACCACGACGGCCGAGGCGGCTGGGGCCTCACCGGCGTGGGCGAGATGCCGAAAGACATTCGTTTCTGGGTGGCCATCAACGACCAACCGGCGAACCCGTGGAGCGTTCGCCGCTCCGCCTCGCCTCGCTGAAGGACCTCACGCATGCACCTCGCGCTGCTGGCCGTCGCCGTCATCGTGTTGCTGTCGTTGGGCTACCGCTACTACGGCGGCTACATCGCGCGGCAGTTCGCGCTCGACGACACCTCGCCCACGCCGGCCACGCGCTTCGACGACGGCGTCGACTTCGTGCCCACGCGGCCGTTCTATTTGTTGGGCCAGCACTTCTCCGCCATCGCCGCGGCCGGCCCCATCGCCGGGCCCATTCTCGCCGCGCAGCAGTTCGGCTGGCTCCCCGCCGTGGGGTGGATTGTGTGCGGCGTCATCTTCATCGGCGCGGTGCACGACGTGGCGACGCTGGTGGCCTCGGTGCGCCACGAGGGCAAGAGCATGGCCGAGGTGGTGAAGTCGAACCTCGGGCCGCGCGCCGGCGTGGCGATGTTGGCCTTCATTTGGGTGGCGCTCATCTACGTCATCGTGGCCTTCACCGACGTCACGGTGAGCACCTTCGTCGCTGGAGACCCCGAACTCGCTGGCCTCACCTTCGACTTCAACCCCGGTGGCGCGGTGGCCATGGCCTCGACGCTGTACCTCGGGCTGGCGGTGGTGATGGGGCTGGTGGAGCGCTGGCTCACACCTCCGCTGTGGTTGCAGACGGTCATCTTCGTGCCGCTGACGTTGGTGGCGGTGTGGGCGGGCACGCAGTTCTCCACCGTGCTGTCGTTCGGCCCGGGCGCGTGGGGCGTCATCATTCTCGCGTACTGTTTCGTGGCCTCCCTGACGCCGGTGTGGGCGCTGCTGCAGCCGCGCGGGTATTTGGGCGGCTTCGTGCTGTACCTGGCGTTGGCCATCGGCGTGGTGGGGCTCTTCTTCGGAGGCTTCGAAGTGCAGCTCCCGGCGTTCCGCGGCTTCTCGGTGCCCGGCGCGGGCGGAGAGCTGTTCCCGTTTCTCTTCGTCACCATCGCGTGTGGCGCGTGCAGCGGCTTTCACGGCTTGGTGTGCAGCGGCACCACGTCGAAGCAGATAGCGAAGGAGTCCCACTGCCACCCGGTGGGCTACGGCGCGATGTTGTTGGAAGGCTTCGTGGCCATCATCGCGCTGGCGACGGTGATGATTGCCACCAGCGGTGAATTGGCCGGCAAGGCGCCAGGCACCATCTACGGCATCGGGCTGGGGCGCTTCTTCGCGGTGGTGCTGGGTGAGAAGCACCTGCCCTTCGCGATTACCTTCGGTGCGATGGCGTTTTCGACCTTCGTGTTCGACACGTTGGATGTGTCGACCCGGCTCGGGCGCTACGTGGTGCAGGAGCTGTTCGGGCTGTCGGGACGAATTGGCGGCATCGTGGCCACGCTGGTGACGGTGGGGCTGCCGCTCGTGTTCCTCCAACTGGCCACCGCCGGGAGCTGGAAGTCATTTTGGGCGCTCTTCGGTACGTCGAACCAGCTGCTCGCGGCGCTGTCACTGATGGGCATCACGGTGTGGCTGAAGAAGCAGGGCAAGCGGTACTGGTTCACGCTGGTGCCGTTGCTGTTCGTCTCGTCGGTGACGCTGTTCTCGCTGGGCCTGCAGATTCGCACCGCCTTCTTCGGAGAGGCCGTCACCGCGGTGCAGCGCGTCAACGGCGTGGTGGCGCTCTCGATGCTGGCGCTCGCGGTGTCGCTGCTGGCGATGGGCGGGCGGGCCTTGTCGCGGCCGGTGGCGTCGGAGCCGGCTCCAGCCTGAAAAGACCGATGGTGTGTGCGTGGGCTCCCGAGGAGCGCACTCCGTCAGCGGCGGAGTGGGTCATCGACCTGGGACACAGCGCGTTCGAACAGGTCTTCGAGCTGAAAGTGCTGACACCACCGCCGCACGTAGAGAAGATCCAGTCGACCGTGTTGGGCGCTCAAGACACCGACGACGTCGCGCCACTGCCGGTCAGACACGTCGCCGCCCAGGCGGTACCACCGCAACTTGGAGATGATGACGTCTTCGGGTGAGGCGACCTCGACAGCCGAAAAGGGGTCGTCACGCTCGAGTTCGAGCCGCACCGTTCGGGTGAGCGCCTCGGCCTGGTACCCATCGGCGCGCACGCAGAAGACGTCGACCTTCGCGAGCTCGACCTCGTCGATGAGGTTGAACGAGCGCTCGTTGCTCGCGGCCGCCACGAAGTCGTCTTCATCGAGGAAAAATCGGTTCTTCAGCTCGTCGTTGAGCCGCGTGAAGTGCTCGGGCCGCAGCACCGCGACGACATCGGCGTCATTCGTCGCCCGTGGTTCCCCGTGGAGCGAGCTGGCCAGAGAGCCCGTCACGTAGTGCTTCACGCCCATTCGCTCGAATGCGCGCACCGCGACGAGCGTGGAGTCTTCGACCTTCATCGCTGAGCCAGGCTTCGGCGGAGCCGCGCCGCGAGCACGTCGCCATAGACCCGCCGCACGAATTCAACGGCGCGTTCGTCACGTGACGCATTCGGCAGTGCGCGCTCGACGTCTCGCATGGTGGCTTCCCGTACGCGGGCGGACAACGCGAAGGCGCGCGCGAGCTTTTCGTGCGGAGGCGTCTCACGGAGGCGCTCGAGGTAGCGTGCGTGCGCCTTCGGCGTCGTGTCAGTCAGCGCTGCCGAGCGTGAACCATCGTGAGCCATCGCGAACGAGTGTAGCGGGCCTTCAACGCGACTTCACGGCGTCGCGTTCGTCATCTCTGGCAAGTCGAGCGCAGAGTCGGCTCGACTCGACGACGCGCTGCTCACTTCACCGTTGAACGACGGTCTCCGGTGCGGCGCGGCAGGTGTGCTCGGGCGCCGTGGCCACGCGTTTTCCGAGGAGAATCGCCGCCGGGCGGTAGTGCTCGCGCTGTTGAATGAAGACCTCGCGCGTCGCCGGGTACACACAGCCGACGACGGTGTCTTTACGCCACGCGTCCTCGGGCACCGCATCGCCGTCGAGGCGCACGCGAAAGCCATGGCGCTCGTCGATGGCGAAGGTGAAGAAGGGGGCGTTCTTCTCGTCACGCTTCGGCGCCGTCTCGAGCACGCGGATCCGCCGTGCTGAAGCCATGGGCCGGGCGCGCGACAATCGGTCTCGCTTCGCCTCCTTCGCCGCCAGTGGGGAGACCAACCCTTGTTCGATGACGTCCTTCGCCGAGTTCTCGTCGTACGCCGGCTCAGCGAGCGCCAGCGTGCACAGGGTGAGGGTCGTGAGCAATACGGAGCGGACCATGGCTTCTCCGGGGTGCGGCGCGTGGGTGAAACAACACTTCGACGAGGCCCGCGCTGCCCACCACGGGCACCCACAGGCTGATGAGGTACGCGGTGAGGGGCTCCACATCGAGCGCGTCGAAGCCGAGCATCATCACCCGCGAGGTCACCGCGACGCTGAGCTGCGCCAGCACGTGCATCGTCCACCGGCGGTGCTCCACGAAGCGGCGGGCCCGGGCAGTCAGCACCGCGCGGGCCATCGCCACCAGCGTCACGACGCCGGAGAGCATGAAGCCCACGGTTGCGGGCAGGCCTCCCTTGGCGAAGAGCGACAGGTAAAAACCGGAGGGGACGAGCGCGAAGAGGATGCCCACGCCGGTCACTCGGCCCACCCACCGGTGCACGCGCGGCAGCCTCTTCATCACCACGTCGAGCGACAGAAAGAGGCACGCCGGCAACGACCACAGCGCCGCCACCACGTGCGCTCGGAGCGCCCACAGCCACAGGTCTTCGTACGGCAGTGGCAGCTTCTCGATGACGAAGGCCGGCAGCTCGTCGTCGTTGAAGTACCCAAGGCTCGCGGAGGTGATGGCCGCCGCTCCCGCCGCCAAGCCGAGCAGCACCAGGGGACGAAGGACGCGGGAAGCGCGCATGGGGAATGAAACGAAGCTCGGTGTAAATCGATCTCCCCGACCGAATTGCTTTAGGAAGCTCTTGAAATGACTCAGCTCAGCGTCGACGCGCATCCCCTGCTGGAGACAGCGACGTTCACCACTCGGTTCCCAGTTCCGTTGGGGCAGCTCACACCGGCCGAAGCGGCGTTGGCGCTGCTGAAGCCGGGAGCGACGGCGCCGCTGTCGTCGAGCGACGAGGTGCGAGCCCATGTGCGCGACCTGCTGCGCCACGGTGGGTACAAGCCAACCGGCCGCGGCAAGCCGGCGTCTGAATATCTCGTGCGCGCGGTGGCCGAAGGTGCGCTGAGCAGCATCAACCCCGCGGTCGACGTGTGCAACGCGGTGTCATTCCACTCCGGGTTGCCGGTGAGCGTGGTCGACCTGAGCCGCGCCAAACCGCCGTTCCGCATCGGCGTGGCGTGGCCGACGACGAGCTACGTCTTCAACGCCGGAGGCCAGGTCATCGACGTCTCCGGGCTGTTGTGCCTCTTCGACGCCGAGGGGGCGTGCGCCAACGCGGTGAAAGACGCGCAGCGCACCAAGACCTCACCCGAGACGACGGAGACGCTCAGCGTGGTGTGGGGCACGTCGGCGCTCCCGGGGCGCGCGGCGCAGACAGCGGCCTGGTACCGCGAGCTGTTGGAGGCCCTCGGCGCCACGACCGAGCTCGTGCCGCGCTCCGGCACGTGACAGCGGCGCTGTATTCGGTACACCAGGGCTGTGTTGCTCGAGCGTGCGCTCCAGTCGCAGGGGTTCGGCTCGCGTCGCGAGTGCCGTGAGCTGGTCGCCTCGGGTCAGGTAGCCATCAACGGCCAGCCGGCGCGGAACCCCGAGACGGAGGTCGACACGTCGGGGCTGGTGCTCACCGTGCGCGGCGAGGCGTGGCCATGGCGGGAATCGCTGTACCTCGCGCTCCACAAACCGTCGGGCACCGAGTGTTCACACCAGCCCACCCATCACCCCAGCGTTTTCACCTTGCTGCCTCCGCACTTCGTCGCGCGCGGCGTGCAATGCGTGGGGCGGCTCGACGAAGACACGACTGGGCTGCTGTTGCTCTCAGACGACGGAGGCTTCGTGCACGCGCTCAGCTCGCCGAAACGCAAGGTGGCCAAGGTGTACGAGGTACAC
>JAEUJT010000077.1 GCA_016793525.1 Archangium sp.
GCCGCCGTCGACTTGTTTCGCCAGGAGCAGCGTCGTGCACACGCCGTTGAAGGTGAGCAAGCTGGGCCCCGCGAAGTCGCGAATGTCGGTGCACTGCGGAGACTTCGGCCGCAGGTCACAGCGCGCGTCTTTCTTGCCGAAGGGCGAGGAAAAGGCTCCGCAGGCGACGACGAAGAGCGCGCTCGCGAGGAGAAGGTGTCGTGGTGTCATGTGCCTCAGAGCATGCCAGCTCTCGGGTTGGCGCCAAGCTTCCCGCCCCTCGTGCACCGGCTATGGCGTCACCGTCAGCTTGGCTTTCACCGGGTACCGGCTCTTCACGTCGGCGGCGAAGATGTCGTACACGCCGGCGTCGAGATTCGGCACCTTAAACGTGAGCGTCGTACCGCTGCTCAGGTTGCCGCTCGAGCTCGCTGGGCCCGCCGCCAGCACCGGCCCGGAGGGCGAGCCGAGTCGCACTTCGACCAGCTCCGACGGCCGGTAGTCGAACCCGGTGACGCTGATGCCCGCATCACGCGGCCCTGACGAGGGGGTGAGGGTGAGTCTCGGGCCGTAGACGAAGACGCTCGACGTCGGCGTGCTCATCGCGTTGACGCCGTTGATGAAGTACAGCCGGTTGTCCGGCCCGACGACGAGCGCTCCGGCAGAGCGCACCTCGGGCAGGTCCAACGTCGTGGCCCACTGCTGCGTCTGCGGGTCGTACACGTCGACACTGGCCGTCATACCGCCATCGCTGAACTGGCCTCCGACCACGTACACCCGGCCATCGGAGCCAGTGGCCGCGCCAAAGTACGCGCGCGCGCGCGGCATCGGCGGCAGCGCCACCGGCAGGCCTCCGTCGAAGGGGAAGGCCTCGATGTTGTCGAGGGCAGCGCTCCCGTTGTTGATGCCCGGGAGCCCACCCATCACCAGCACGTGCGTGGTGGTCACAGCGGTGCCTCCACAGCAGCGAAAGATGCCCAGGTTGGGCCCGGCATCCCAGGTGCCGGTGAGGCCTCCGTCGCTCAGGGCCACGGGGGTGAAGACCTCGGTGGTGCTCAGCGCGTTGCTCGCCGTGAAGAGGTCGCCCGCGTGGCCACCGGCGACAAAGATGCGGCCGTTGGGCATCACCGCCGCCGCTGGAAACCCACGGCCGCTCGGGCTGGTCATCAGCGTCGACGTGTCTCCGCGGAAGGGCCCGAGCAGGTTCGTCGCCTGCAGGCTGCGCGACGTCGACGTCTCGTTGTCACTGAAGCCGCCGAGGACCACCACTCGGCCGATGGCCGGCAGCGGCAACATCACCATGCCCCGGCGCGGCGACAGGGTGATGGGCGCGGCGTCGCCCCAGGGGGTGCTCGCGAACGGGGCGTAGCGCTCAACGGGGTTGGTGGGGTCGAGGGAGCCGCAGTTGAAGAGGCGCCCGCCGGCATAGATGGAGTCGCCCACGGTGGCGGCGATGGCGTGGGTGCGCTGACAGTCCGTCGCGTCGTTGAACTGCCACTCGAGCGGCGCCAGCTGGCAGCGCCCGTACACGCCGCACGAGCCGGTGTCGCAGTTCGGCCCGGTGGCGCACTGCTTGCCAACGGTGCAGGCCGCGCAGCTGCCGCTGCAGTCGACGTCGGTTTCCTGGCCATTCTTCAAGCCGTCTTCACACCTCGTGGCCACGCACCGCTGCTGGGAGCCGTTGCAGATGCCGCTGATGCAGTTGGTGTCCATCGAGCACCCCGCGTCGAGGCCGCAGCCGCCGCAGGTCCCGCCGCAGTCGATGTCGGTCTCGCCGGTGCTGCGCGCGCCGTCGAAGCAGGCGGAGACCACGCACCGGTTTCGCGTCGTGTGACACACCCCGGCGTTGGCGCAGTCGCTGCTCATGGCACACCCCGCATCGAGGCCGCACTTCACGGTGCACGAACCGCCGCAGTCGATGTCTGACTCGTCGCCAGAACGCGCGCCGTCGCCGCAGGTCGAGGTGGCGCACCGCTGCGCTGTCAGGTTGCACACGCCGCTCGTGCAGTCGCCGTTGCCGCCGCAGCCCGCATCGACGCCGCATTTCGTTGCGCACGTGCCGCCGCAGTCGAGGTCGGTCTCATCGCCGGTGCGCGCGCCGTCGCCGCACGTGCTGCCGACGCAGCGAAAGCTGGTGGTGTGGCACACGCCGCTCGCGCAGCTGGCGCCCGCGTCGCACGTCGCGTTGAGCCCGCAGAGGTCACACGCGCCGCCGCAGTCGGTGTCGCTCTCGAGCGGGTCTTTCAGGCCGTTGAAGCAGAGGCCTCCGTCGTTGAAGCCCGCGTCAGTCCTGCCGGCATCGGAGGTGCCTCCATCAGACGCGCCGCCGTCAGACACCCCTCCGTCGGCCCGCCCACCGTCTGCGCTCCCTGCGTCTGATGATCCGCCGCCGTCGGAAGTGCCCGCATCGGCTCGCCCCGCATCGAACTGCGTGGAGCCATCAAGACCGCAGCGGCCTCCGTCGCAAAACGCGGCCAGCGCGTCGTCGAAGTCGGTGCAGCCGGAGGCCATCAGCGCGAGTGCGAGCGTAAAGACAAGACGAGTGGTGACCGCGCCCACGCCCGAGCTCGCGTGCTCGGTGCGGCACATCATGTCATCGGGCGTGACGCGCTGAGACGCCGAGCCCCGGGCGTCGGGGTGCATCACCGCGAGGGAATCACCAGAGGTGGAGTGCTTCATGGGAACGTCCCTCCGACTGTCACCAGCGCGCCACCCGAGACGAGGGGCGCTCCGAAAAGGGCCACCGGTGCTTCACGCTGCGTCAGCAGCAGCACCACGCCGGTGCCCGCCGCCACCACCGCGACGCCGGTGAGTACGCCCGACGCCGTCTGAAGCCCGCGCCCAGACGCCGCCACGTCGGCCGCTTGTTCGTATGAGGTCAGCGTCGTGGTGGGGCTGCGCAGCGCCGCTTCGTTCGACTTCGAGAACCCGAAACACACGGCCGCCGCCACCGCCGCCGCACCGCCAGTCGCGACGCTGGCCCAGCCAACGAGCCGGAGTGGTTTTCCCGCGCTCACCGGGGCCGTGCGACCCAGGCGCTTGTGCACCACGTCGGCGAAGCGGTTCGCCCGTTGCTGGAGAAAGTCGAGCAGCTCGTCTTCATTTGCGGCGCGGCCGGAGTCGGACACCCAGGTCTCTCCGTTGAGCGACGACAACACGCGGAGACTGATGACGAAGCCGCCCCTCTCGCCGCGCGCCACGCTGCCCGTCACCAACCCGTCGACGCCGAGCGCGTTGCCGACCTCGGCGAGGCACGACGTGCCGGCCTCGGAGCAC
>JAEUJT010000159.1 GCA_016793525.1 Archangium sp.
GAATCGCCACCGCCGCGATGACGGTGCTGCGCACGTTGCCCAAAAACACGAGCACGATGAGCGCCGCGAAGAGCGCGCCCAACACCAAGTGCTCCTTCACCGCCTCGGCGCTGGTGCGAATGGAGCCCGACGCGTCGCGCTGCACCTGCAGGTCGTAGCCAGCGGGCAGGTCTTTCTGAATCTCCTTCACCCGCGCCAACACGTCGTCGACGACCTGCACGGTGTTGGTGCCCGACTGCTTGCGCAGCGCCAGCACCACCGTGGGCTCGCCGTTCCAGCTGGCGAAGGTCTCGGCCTCTTCTTTGCCGTCTTCGATGGTGGCGAGCTCCGACAGGTGCACCTGGCGGCCGTTCTGCTCCTTGATGACCAGGTGCGAGAGCTCGTCGATGCTGTCGACGCGGCCGTGCACGCGCACGGTGAGGAAGTCGCGGCTCGTGTCGACGCGGCCTCCGGGGAGCGTCACGTTCTGCGCGTCGATGGCGCGTGAGACCTCGGCCGGCGCCACGCCGAGCGCCTTGAGCTTCACCGGGTCGACCCAGATGTTCACCTGGCGCTTCTGACCGCCGAGAATGCGCACCTCGCCGACGCCGTTGAGGCTCTCCAGGCGGCGGCGCACGTTGCGGTCGGCGAGCTCGGTGATGTCGCGCGGGGCTTTGCCCTTGCCGAGGAGCGCCAGGTACAGCACCGGCTGCGAGTCGGGGTCGATTTTGGTGACCACCGGGGCCTCGATGCCGCGCGGCAGCTCGGGGAGAATCGCGCTCACCTTCTCGCGCACCTCTTGCGCCGAGACGTTGATGTCTTTCTCCAAGATGAAGGTGACGATGACCTGCGACACGCCCTCAGACGACACCGAGCGGAGCTCGTCGATGCCGGAGATGGTGTTGACCGCGCCTTCGATCTTGTCTGACACCTCGGTCTCGACGTCTTCCGGCGAGGCGCCCGGGAGGCGGGTGACGATGGTGACGACGGGGAAGTCGATCTTGGGGAACTGGTCGACGCCGAGCTGCGTATAAAACGCACCGCCGACGACGAGAATGACGAGCGACAGCACCGACGCGAAGATCGGGCGCTTCACGCACAACTCAGCGAGCCATTGCATGGTGTTCTTTCCTCAGAGCTGGGTGTGCGTCACTGCAGAATGGCCGCGCCGTCGCGCAGCGTGGAGGGCGGCTTGACGATGATGATGTCGGTCGGCTGCAGGCTGTCGATGACCGCCACGCGGCCGTCTTTCTCGCTGCCGGTCTGCACCACGAGCTCGATGGCCTTGTTGTCTTTCGCGAGGAACAGCCGCTTGGTCGTGCCGTCGGCCACGATGGCGTCGACCGGCACCGTCGCTTGCGGCGACTCTCCAGTGACCAGCCGGGTGGTGGCGAACATGCCGGGCTTCAGCGCACCGTCGGCGTTGGGCACCACGGCCTCGACGAGCAGGTCTCGGGTCGACGGGCGCAGGTTCGGCGCCACGAAGCGCACCTTGCCGACAAAGACGCGGTTCTCGAACGCGCCGACCGTCACTTCGACCGTCTGGCCCTGCTGCACCGCGCCGACCGAGCTCTCGGGCACCGAGATCTGCACCCGCACCGGGTTCACCGCGTAGAGCGACGCCACCCGGGTGGGGGGCTGCACGTATTCACCGACGTTGATGTAGCGCTCGCCCACCACGCCATCGAACGGCGCGCGGATCAGCGTGTCGTCGGCCAGCTTGCTCGCCAGGCCAGCGTTCGACTTCGCCGCCTCTGCCGAGAACACCTGCGCGCTGCAGCTCGTCTTCAACCGGTCGTATTCAGACTTGGCGATGGCGCCTTCTTTGAACAGCCGGTCGGCGCGTTCGCAGTCGGTCATCGCCAGCGCGAGCTGGGCCTCGGCGGCCTTCGCCTGAGAGCCGGCGGCCGAGGCAGAAAACGCCGCGCCCTGCGCATCGACGAGCGCGATGGCCTGCCCACGCTTCACCACCTGCCCGCGCTCGACGTAGGTGGCGATGACCCGGCCGGAGACGTTGGCCGCCATTTCCGACTGCTGATCAGCCACCACACTGCCGGTCAGCGTCAGGTACTGCGACACGGGAATGGTCTGCACCGTGCCCGTCTCGACCTTCACCGGGGCGGCGGCCTGGGGCTTGGTGGCGGCCGCGGCCGACGGATCTTCAGGCTTCTTGCAGGCCGCCAACGCGACCAGACCGACGAGGACTGCAACTCTCATGATGCGCTCCGGAGCGGCTTCGAACGAGCCGCGGGGGTGGTGGGCGCGAGCGCCCGGGTAAAAAACTCGGTGATGGACTCGAGGAAGGCGCGCTGCGACCCGCGAATGGGGGCCCGCTTCAGCATGTGCTTCATGTGGCTGTGCGCGATGAAGGTCGACATGATGGCGAACGCGGTCGTCTCGACGTCGACCGGGCCCACCAGCTGACGGGCCTGCGCGCGCTGGAGCCACCCCTGCAGCGTCTTCGTCGTGCGCAGCGGCGTCGGCAGCGTGTTCTTGGGGAAGATGTCGCAGATGGGAATGCCGCTCTCGCGCAGCGCGGTGAGCCGGGGCGCGTGCTCTTCGAAGTACGCGCACACCACGTTGAAGACCTCGCCCAGCTGTACGCCCAGCGGCCGGTCATCGGGGCCGGCATCGACCTGCGCGGTGAAGGTGGGCACCTCGGGGGGCCTCAGCGCCGCCAGCATCAGGTCTTTGCGGGTGCCGAAGCGCTTGAGCAGCGCGGGCTGCGACACGCCCAGCGAGTCGGCGATGACGTCGAGCGATACATGGGCGCCCTCGTCGAACACCGCCTTACGGGTCGCATCGAGAATCTGCGCGTCGCTGATCAACCGGGGCCGAGCCATAATTCGTTAGTAACTACTTACTAACGATGCCGATACCCCGTGCATGAAGAAAAATGAAGAAACCCATGCACCGCGTTGGGCGCACAGAAGAACCCGAAAGGGGTTCGCTCGAGGGGTGCGCTACGCGACGCCAGCAGGCCAGCTCATCGGCCGGCGTAAATACGCGAAACGTGTGGCGGCCGCCGAGAAGGTCTTGTCACTCGGCAGTGACACCCCCACGCCGGTGCGGCGGCGTTTGCTCAGCGGGTTGTCGGCCTGGTGCCAGGCGACCACGCCGTCAGCCTCGACCTTCGCCCCCCAGGGGAACGAGAGCGTCACCTTGAGCTTGGTGCCCACCGCCGGCAGCGGGTTGAGAATCACGAACACCCCGGCGGCCTGGGCGCCCTTCATCACCAGGTTGCTCTCCGAAAGCGTGTCGAGGGGGACCTGGAGATGCGCCGGCTGCGACTCCCGGGGGCGCTGGAGCTCCTCATCGACAACCATCTGCAGGGTCGCGGCGACCTGGGGCTTTGGCTTGGCCGGCGCCAGAGGCGGGCTCGGGGCGGGCGGCGGCAGGGGGTGCGGCAGCGTCGGCAGCGGCGCCCAGGTGAAGGTCGAGGGTGCGCTCCCGGGAGCGGGCCGGGGCGGGGCGGCTGGCGGCCCGACGTCGAACTCGAGGTTGAGAATGTCGTCGGCGCCGAGGTCGCTGAGCCGGGCGCCCGTGGCGGTTTGCAGCGCGGCGGCGGCGGCCTCGCGGGTGACCAGCGCCTGGAGCGGGTCGCGCAGCAGCGCTCGAATGGGCACGGCTCCGTCGGCGCCGAGCGCCCGCATCAGCTCGTCGGAGCGCTCCGCGTCGTCTTCGGAGATCATCAACACGAAGCGCGCGCCGGTCAGCTCGCGCACCCCGAGCACGAGCTTTCGTACCTCGGCCTCGCTCAGGCCGGCCACGCGGGGGTTCATCACCACCAGCCGCGGCTGCGAGAGCGCGATGAGCTCGGGGGTGAGGCCCTCGACTTGGTCGAAGGTGTCGACCTGGCGGTCGGGCGCGCGAATCAGCTCCGCCAGGAGCTCGCACAAGGCCCGATCGTCGTCGATGACGACCACGACGTTCTGTTCAGGGAGCGGGCTCATCGGTCAACGGTGATGTTGCGCTCCACGTCAGACGGAGACGACGCGTTCGCCTTGGCGGTCTCCACCGAGATGTGTCCCGACTTCACCAGCGCCACGAGGTGTTGGTCGAACGTGTGCGCGCCCAGGTCGTCGCGAGTACGGGCGATGAGCCCGGGCAGCTCTTGGGTCTTGGCCGGGTCGCGAATCGCCTGCTGAATCGAGGTGGTCGAGTACATCACCTCACACGCCGGCATCAGGCCCTGGCCGTCGGCGCGCGGCACCAGGCGCAGGCTCACCGAGGCGCGGAGCACGTCGGCGAGGCGGCTGCGCGCGAGCAGCTGCTCCTCGGGCGCGAAGAGGCCCACGAAGCGGCCGATGGAGCGGACGGTGTCCATGGTGTGGAGCGTGGCGATGACCAGGTGGCCCGTCTCCGCCGCTTTGAGGCAGGTGTCGGCGGTCTCCGGGTCGCGCAGCTCGCCGACCATGATGGCGTCGGGGTCTTGCCGCATCGCCGCCCGCAGCGCGTGCCTGAAGCTCTCGGTGTCGACGCCCACCTCGCGCTGCACCACGAGCGACTGCGCCACCGGGAAGATGAACTCGATGGGGTCTTCGATGGTGATGAGGTGCAGGCGCTCGTTCTGGTTGATGCGCTGCAACAGCGACGCGATGGTGGTCGACTTGCCCTGCCCCGTCGCGCCGGTGACGAGCACCAGGCCCTCCCGCGCTTGCCCGAGCCGCGCCACCGCCGGAGAGAGGTTCAACGACTCGAAGGTCGGAATCTCGAAGGGAATGATGCGCAGCACCATGCCGAAGCTGTGCCGCTGCCGGAAGATGCTGGCGCGAAAGCGGGACACGCCGGCGATGCTGTAGCTCTTGTCGATCTCATGGCCGGTGAACTGCTGGCCCTGCATCAAGATGGTGGCCGCGGCGGCCGTGTCTTCGGGCTTGAGCGGGTCCATTCGCGCGCCGAAGAGCGCTCCGTTCACCCGGTACATCGGCGGGTAGCCGACCTCGAGGTGCACGTCGCTCACGCCCTTGCGCACGCCCAACGTCAACAGCGCATCAAACTGTTGCTGGTTCATGTCGGGCGGCATCGAAGCATGCCGCCTGCAGGCTGCAAACATTCACAGCCCCCCCGGGGGGGTCAGGCGCGACTGACGATGCGGGGCAACGCGGCGGAGGTGGCGCTGCACTCCGACTCGCTCGCGCCATTTTTTTCGTTGGCGGTTGCGCTTTTCGATTACGTACGTAATATTACATTTATAATCACAAAGGAGCCGCCATGTTCGCCCCCGCCTACGTTCTCGACGCCGTCCGCACCCCTCGTGGTCGCGGGAAAGCAGGCAAAGGCGCCCTCTCCGGAATCCACCCGCAGGAGCTCCTCGCACAGACGCTTGAGGCGCTCCGTCGAAAGGCCGGCTTCGAGGCGCGCGACGTCGGCGACGTGATGGTGGGCGCGGTGTCGCAGGTGGGTGAACAAGGCGCGAACATCGCCCGGAATGCAGTGCTGGCGGCGGGCTGGCCGAACGAGGTCTCGGCGGTGTCGCTCAACCGGTTCTGCGGCTCGGGGCTCCAAGCCATCAACTTCGCGGCGATGGGCGTCGCGTCTGGCGCGCTCGACCTGGTGGTGGCCGGGGGCGTCGAGAGCATGTCGCGGGTGCCGATGGGCTCCGACGGCGGCGGGCAAGACGGCGACAACCTCGCCCTGCGCAAGCGGGTCTTTCAGGTGCCGCAGGGCATCAGCGCCGACCTCATCGCCTCCATGGAGGGCTTCACTCGGGCGCAGCTCGATGGGTTCGCGCTCCGTTCACAGCGCAACGCTGCACGGGCCGTCGAGGAGAAGCGGTTCAATCGGTCGCTCTTCGCGGTGCGAGATCCACTCACTGGCGCGGTGGCGCTCGAGCGTGACGAATACCCCCGGGCCGACACCACCTTGGAGGGGCTGGCCGCGCTGAAGCCGGCGTTCGTGGCGCTGGGAGCAACTCCGGCCGGGGTGAATGGCGAGACGCTCGATCAGCTCGCCCTCGCGGCGTACCCACACGTCGCGTCCATCTCCCACGTACACACCGCTGGGAACTCGAGCGGCATCGTCGACGGCGCCGCGGCAGTTGCGCTCGCGTCGGAGAACTACGTCAAAGCGAATGGCCTCACGCCCCGCGCGCGGATCCGCGCTGTCGCCACGGTGGGAAGCGAGCCGTTGATCATGCTCACCGCCCCCGCCCCGGCCAGCCGAAAAGCGCTCGCAATGGCGGGCATGGAGCCCAAAGACATCGACCTCTGGGAGATCAACGAGGCCTTCGCCGGAGTTGTCCTCCAGACCACTCGCGCCCTGGGCATCGACCCGGAGCGCGTCAACGTCAACGGCGGCTCCATCGCGCTGGGTCATCCACTCGGAGCGACCGGCGCCATGCTGCTCGGCACGGCCCTCGACGAGCTCGAGCGAGCGGGAAAACAGACCGCGCTCATCACCCTCTGCATCGGCGGCGGGCAAGGCATCGCCACCATCGTGGAGCGCCTGTGATGCCCACCACGAAACGCGAGCGCAAAGAGCAGACGCACGAGGCGATTCTCCAGTCGGCGCTGGGCCTTCTTCGCACCCAGGGAATTCGCGCGAGCTCGGTGATGGACGTGATGCAGGGAGCCGGCCTCACGGTGGGCGGCTTCTACGGCCACTTCGAATCGAAGGCGCATCTCTTCACTGAAGTGCTGCAGCGCCCGAGCGGCACGTTGTGGAATCGCCTGCTCGAGCGCGCCTCCCGTGGGACGCCGGCCGAGCGAATGAAAGGCGTGCTGGGCGTTTACCTGTCGCGCGCGCACCGAGACACACCCGACGAGGGGTGCATCCTCCCCAGCGCCGCGGCTGAGGTGGCGCGTGAGGGCGAGCCGTACCGGTCGGCCTTGGAAAAGAAGCTCCAGGGATTCGTCGCTGGGCTCGAGGGCGTGCTTGGAGGCGCGAGCGCGGCGAATCGGCAGCGGGCGGTGGCCACGTTGGCGTTGATGGTCGGTGCGTTGACGCTCTCCCGCGCCGTCGCTGGCACGGCGCTGAGCGATGAATTCCTCAAGGCCGCGAGGGCCATGGGCGAAAACGGGCTCGAGCGGTGAGCGCCGCCGGCTCGACTTCGGTTGCTCCGTGGGCGGTGCTGGGCACCACCTCGCTGGCGGTGTTCGCGGTGTTCCTCGACACCACGGTGCTCTTCGTGGCCTTCGCGGCCATCGGTGCCGACTTTCCGCAGGTGAGCCCCGCGGGGATGTCGTGGGTGCTCAACGCGTACACCATCGTCTTCGCCGCCACGCTCATTCCCGCGGGGCGGCTGGCCGACCGCATCGGGCGGAGGCGCACGTTCCTCGGCGCGGTGGTGCTCTTCACCGCGGCCTCGGTGCTGTGCGGGTTCGCTCCGTCTGTCGAGGCGCTCATCATCGCGAGAGTGTTGCAGGCGGTCGGCGCTGCGGCGCTGGTGCCCGCGTCACTCGCGCTCGTGCTGCAGACGTTTCCCCGCGAGAAGGTGCCGGTGGCCGTCGCCATCTGGAGCGCCATCGGTGCGGTCGCGGGCGCCTTCGGACCGACGTTGGGCGCGCTGGCCGTGCAGCACCTGAGCTGGCGGTGGGCGTTCTATTTGAACCTGCCGGTCGGGCTGCTGAGCTTCGCGCTCGGTCAACGGCTGCTGCCAGAAGGCCGCGAGTCGAAACCTGGGCCCATTCCTGACCTGCTGAGCGTCGCGCTGCTGGTCGCGGCGCTGGGCTCGATGGCGTGGGCCTTCGTCGAGAGCGGCGAGTGGGGGTGGCTGAGCGTGCGCTTCCTCTCCGTGGTGGGTGCGTCGGTGGTGCTCCTGGCCACCTTCATCGTGCGGTCGCGTCGGGTGGCGAATCCGTTGGTCGATTTGAAGCTCTTCGCACTCCCGAGCTTCCGCCTCGCGAACGCCGCCACGCTCATTTTCGCGATGGGCTTCTCGGCGATGTTCTTGGGCAACGTGCTCTTCCTCACCCGAGTGTGGGGCTACTCCATTCTACGCGCAGGCATGGTGGTCTCGATGGGGCCGTTCATCGTGGCGGTGACGGCGCCGCTGTTGGGGAAGCTCGCGGGGCGCATCGGCCAGCGCTCGTTGCTGGTGCCGGGTGGCCTGGTGTGGGGCTCAGGCGCGTTGCTGCTTCTCCTCACGGCGACGGTGGAGCCCAACTACGTGACGCAGTACCTGCCGGCCATCGTGCTCACGGCGCTGGGCGTGTCGCTGTGCCTGCCGCAGCTGTCGTCGGCGTCGGTGCAAGGGCTCCCGCCCGACAGCTTCGGCACGGGCTCGGCGGTGAACCAGGCGGTGCGGAACCTCGGTGGCACGCTCGGGGTCGCGCTGGTCATCGCCTTCACCCGCGAGGAGACCGGAGCGGCCGCGATGGGTGGCTTCCACGCGACATGGCTCCTCATGATTGGCAGCGGACTCACCGTGAGCGCGCTGAGCTTTTTCCTCCCGCGAAAGAGAAGTACGGCTCTCGCGGTAAACACGAGCATCCCGGATTCAGACCTGACACGGAGCACGACATGAGCGACTTCAGCGGCAAGGTGGTGTGGGTGACGGGCGCGTCGTCGGGCATCGGCGAAGCGGTGGCGGTGGCGTTCGCGAAGCAGGGCGCGAAGCTGGTGCTGTCGGCGCGGCGCGCGGCCGAGCTCGAGCGGGTGGCGGAGACGTGCGCTCCGGCGGAGGTGCTCGTGCTGCCGCTCGACCTCGGCGGCGACGACTTTGACGCGCTCACCGCGAAGGTGCTGGCCCGCTTCGGCCACGTCGACGTGATGGTGCACAACGGAGGCTTGAGCCAACGCGCGCTGGTGAAAGACACCGCGATGTCGGTGCACCGGCGTTTGATGGAGGTGAACTACTTCGGGGCCATCGACCTCACCCGGGCGGTGCTGCCTTCGATGCTCCAGCGGGGCACCGGGCACTTCGTGGTCATCAGCAGCGTGATGGGCAAAATCGGCACGCCGATGCGCTCGGCCTACGCGGCGTCGAAGCACGCGCTGCACGGCTACTTCGACTGCCTGCGCGCCGAGGTGACCGACGCGGGGCTCTTCGTCACCCTCATCACGCCGGGCTACGTGAAGACCGAGGTGTCGAAGAACTCGCTCGACGCCAACGGCACGCCCATCGGCACCACCGGGCACGACATCGCCAACGGGTACCCGGCCGACCTCACCGCGGAGCAAATTCTCGCCGCGGTGCGCGCTCACACGTCAGAGACGTTCGTCGGCAAGCTGGGCAAAGAGCGTGCGGCGTTGCTCCTCAAGCGCTTCATGCCGGCCGTGCTCGAGCGCGTCGTGCGCAACACGCCGCCGAAGTAACGCGTCAGAAAACGAGCGCCGCCGCGTCACCGGGAGGCTCCCGTGGCTCAAATCGGCAGAGCACCGAAAAAAGGTATTTGCGGTCCCCAGAAGGGCACGAAGGCACCTGCTCCCACGTCGGTTTGAGTGCGGTGGTGGGGTGAGACACCGGTTGCAGATGCACCTGTCGGGGTCCCAGCGGGTTCCGAGGGGGAAGCGCTTTTTCCGAAAGGTCTCTTCAGCGTCGTGGTGCGGGTTCGAACCCCGCCGGGAGCGAGGTCACTCGCTCGATGGCGCGCACCTCGGCGTCGCTCAGCTCAAAGTCGAAGCAGGCGAGGTCGTGCAGCAGGTGCTCTCGGCTCGTCGACCCGGTGAGGCAGACCATGCCGACCTGGAGCGCGAAACGAAACACCACCTGCGCCGGCGTGCGTTTCAGCCTCCGCGCCACGTCGGCGATGGCCGGGCGTTGGAGCTCCGCGGCGTTGGCCGTGAGCAGCGAGAAGCCCTGGTAGACGAGGCCGCGCTGGCGGCAGAACGCGCGCACCTCACCGTCCCACTGAAAGCGCGCGTAGCAGCGGTTCTGCACCATCGCCGGCGGCACGCGGGCCCTCGCGCACAGCGCCTCGAGTTGCTCCAACGAGACGTTGCTGACGCCGAGCAGCTTGGTCTGGTGCTCGTCGTGGAGCGCCTCCATCGCGCGCCACACCTCGAGATCGCCGGCCGACCAGCCGCTGCGCGTCGAGGGCCCGTGGAGCACGTACGAATCGATGGTGTCGACGCCGAGGTGGTCGAGGGAGCTCTCGAACGACTGTCGAACTTGCAGGGCCAGTGGCGCCTTCGGGTCGTACGGCAGGCGTGCGTCTTGGCCGGCGCGGTGGGTGAACTTTGTCTGCAGAAACGGCCGTACCTTCGCGCCTCGGAGCGCCTCGCCGACGCCAGCCTCGTGGTAGTGCTTTCGCTGGTTCGCGGTGTCGATGCCGATGAAGCCGACCTCCAGCGCCTGGGTGACGAGTCGCGCGGTGTCGTCTTCTTTCCACGCGGTGCCGTAGAGAAACCGAGGGACCGGCACGCCGTGCACGTCGAGGGTGTGGGTGAACACGTGCCGGCACCTCACCGCGCGCGCGCCGGAGTGTCCACCGGCGGTTGCTTTCGTTGGTCGGTGATGCGAGCGCTACGGGCGAAGCAGCATCCAGGCTTCCAGGCCCATGAAGAACACCGTCGGAAACACCTCCCACGGCCGAACCAGCCCTCGAGTCGCGAGCCGCGCGGGCCGGACTCCGTCAGAACGAGACCCAGCGAGATGAGCGGCGCCGGCGAACTTCTGACCGAGCCGCATCATTTCATGGCCAGCCCCGGCGAATCCCAGTAACGCCGGAGTCGATGCGCTTCTCCCAGGCACGTGAGGGGTTGCCGACGTTGGGCGTGGGCGCGTCGCTCAGCTTCGGCGCGAGCCCTGATCCAGTGGCGCTGGCGCAGCTGCAGGGAGGCCCCTCGTTCATCGAGTACGCGGGCGCGGTGCAGCACTCGTTCATGCAGAAGCCGCTGGCGCAGCTCGAGCGCCTCCGCGTGCCGGTGCTGTACCACCCGAGCTGCCTCAACCTCTGGGGCTCGGTGCCCAACCCGCGGCCTTGGCTCGACGCGGTCAACGCGCACGTGCGCGCGGTGAAGTCGGCGTGGCTCGCGCAAGACGTGGCGCTGTGCTTCGCGTCGGCGGAGTGCCCCGGCTACTCGATTCAGCTCGGCTACTTCATCGCGCCCATTCTCACCGCGACCACGCTGCGCGAAGCGGCGAGGCGGGTCGAAGAAGTGGTCGCGGCGATGGACGTGCCGCTGCTGCTCGAGCCGGCGCCGGTGACATTTCAGCTCGGCGAGATGGACATCTTCACCTGGCTCGGCGCGCTCGCGGAGATGACCGACTGCGGCCTGCTGCTCGACGCAGGGCACGTGGTGTCACACCAACTCGCGCGCGGGGCATCGTCGCTCCTCGAGGGGCTGGAGCGGCTCGACCTCTCCCGCGTGGTGGAGCTGCACGTGGCCGGCGGCGTCATCAAGCGCAGCGGAGCCCGCCAGCACTACGTCGACGCACACGACCTGCCGATTCTCCCCGAGACGTGGCAGGTCTTCGAGCACCTCCTCGAGCGAACACCTTCACTGCGCGCGGTGTGCGTGGAGTGTGAAGGCAGCATGGCCCACAGCGTCCTCCCGGTGCTGGAGCAGACGCGCCGGGCCGTGTCGCGAGGCACCATCAACGACGCGCTGCGAACCAAGGTCGACGCCGAGCGAGGCGCGCCGTGACCAGCGAGGCGCTCCTCTTCAAGTTGCTCTTCGACGCCGACGCGCGCCGGACGTTCGTGGAAAACCGCGCCCAGTTCCTCGAAGACGAGGCCATCGAAGCGTCGGAGCGGCCGATGTGGCTGGCGGTCGACGCGCAGGGCCTCGAGCTCGATGCCTCGATGCGTGCGGGCTACCTGATGAGCGCGCTGTGCCGCCCCTACGTGGTGACCGCCGCGGCCCTCGGTTCGGCGCCAGGAGGGAAAGAGCAGCTGCAGTCGTTCCTCGCGTCGAGGGCGCTGCTCGGCGACGTGTCAGAGCGCACCGCCGCCTTCGGCAAACACCTCGCGACGCTGCTCGAGCTCAACACCCTGGGCCTGCCGCCGGTGAGCCAGCGCGTGCTCTCCGCGTTTCTCGCATGGGAGCGCGCGCTGCAGACCAACGCCGCCGCCATTCGCCGCGAGGCCGAAGCGGGGCGCGTGCCTCCGCCGGTGACCGAGCCGACCAAAGCGCAGCTGAAGAAGGGCCGTGTCGCGCTGCCGCCCTTCTTCGTCGCCGCGGAGCTCCCGCTTCCGCAGGGCGTGGTGCTCACCGCGCTCGACCACGTGTCGGTGGAAGACGTGTGGCTGCGCATCCGCTCCAGCTCGATGGACTTCGACCGGTTGGTGGCGGCGACTCGAGGCACGGCCATGCCAGTGACCGTCATCGCCCGCGGCGTGGTGCGGGGGCTCTCCGCCGAGACGCCGGGCGTGGCGCCGCTGGTCGACGTGTCGCACCTCACCGCCGAGCTGCCGGGCCGTCGACGCGACTTCTTTCAAGCGCTTCGCGGAGAGAAGTCGCTGGCCGACTTTCCCCCGGCCGATGAGAAGACGGTGCGCGCGCTGGTCGAGCGCGGCCTCCTCGTCGCCGAGCCCGCTTGACGGATTCGTCGAGCTGCCCCCAACAGCTTCTGAATGCGAACGATTCTTCT
>JAEUJT010000160.1 GCA_016793525.1 Archangium sp.
GACGACATCGCGAAGCTGACCGTGCGCCTGAAGGAGATGGGCCTGTCCGACGACGACATCAAGGACATGCAGCTCACCTCTGCTGACGGTGCGAAGCAGGCCCGCCAGATGCTGATTCAGTTCAAGATGCAGACGATGAGCCGCGCGTTCTCGCTGGCGTCGAACCTGATGCAGATGCACGGCGAGACGATGAACAAGCTCATCAGCAACGTGCGCTAAACGTTCGCGACTGCAGTCGAAGTTGCGTAGAGTCCGCGGGCACCCTTTCTCGGGTGCCCGCTTTTTTTTGAGGGGCAACATGGCCGACGAAAAGAAAGACGACGTCAACCCGATCACGCCGGGCTGGGAGAAGCAGCTCTACACGCCCGAGCGCATGAAGCAGTGGTTCGACGGTGACATCTCGTTTCAAGAACTCAACAAGATCTCGGGCCCCGAGATGCTGCAGATGGCCATCTTCGGCTTTCAGCAGTACGAGCAAGGCAAGTACACCGAGGCCCAGACGCTGTTCGAGGCGCTGACCGACCTCGACGACAAAGAGCCGTATTACCTCATCGCGCTCGGCGCGGTGTACCTGGCGCAAGACGAGCTGAAGAAGGCCGAGAAGGCCTTCAACAAGGCCATCGCGCTCAAGACCACCGAGATCTCGGCGTTCGTGAACCGCGGCGAGGTCTTCCTCCGCCAAGGCTTGGTGCTCGAGGCCGCGCAAGACTTCAAGAAGGCCGTCGACATGGATCCCGAAGGCAAAGACCCGCTGAGCCAGCGCGCTCGGTTGTTGGCCGCCGCCGCTCTGGAGATGCTCGAAGGCGCCGAAGGCGATACGCCGGCTCCGAAAAAGGCTGCTCCGCAGAAAGCCGCCCCTCCCAAAGGCGTGCCGGCCGCCGCGAAGAAGGTCGAAAAGAAGCCAGCACCGAAAGCCGCCGCCGCCAAGAAGCGCTGATCGACGTCGGGCCCGATGGCAGCCAACCCGAACCAATTCGTTCAGAAGTACGCCGACATCCTGTTGGCGGTGGTGGTCATTGCCATCATCGGCATGATGATCGTGCCGCTGCCGACGTTGCTGCTCGACATTCTGCTGACCATCAACATCAGCATCTCGGTCCTCATTCTGTTGATCTCGCTCTACATTCCTGGAGCGTTGCAGATCAGCGTGTTCCCGACGCTGCTGCTGATCACCACCATGTACCGGCTGGCGCTGACGGTCTCGACCACGCGCCTCATTCTCTCGACGGGCGATGCCGGTGAAGTGGTCTTCGCCTTCGGCAACTTCGTCGCGCGCGGCAACTTCGTCGTCGGTGGCATCGTCTTCGTCATTCTGGTGGTGGTGAACTTCATCGTCATCTCCAAAGGCTCGGAGCGCGTGGCCGAAGTGGCCGCTCGTTTCACGCTCGACGCCATGCCCGGCAAGCAGATGTCGATCGACGCCGACATGCGCGCCGGTTCGATGGAGATGGATGAAGGCAAGCGCAAGCGCCGCGACCTCGAGCGCGAGAGCCAGCTCTTCGGCTCGATGGACGGCGCGATGAAGTTCGTCAAAGGCGACGCCATCGCCGGCATCATCATCACCGTCGTCAACATCGTCGGCGGTCTGTCCATCGGTGTGCTGCAGAAGGGTATGAGCGCGGCCGAGGCGGCGCAGAAGTACGCGCTGCTCACCATCGGCGACGGTTTGGTGGGCATGATCCCCGCGATTCTCATCTCCACCGCGGCCGGCATCATCGTGACCCGCGTTGGCGGCGAGACCGAGGGCTCGAACCTGGGCCAAGACATCGGTGGCCAGCTGCTGGCGTACCCCCGCGCCATCGCCATCGCCGCGGGCATGTTGCTCGCGCTCGGCCTGGTGCCGGGCCTGCCGAAGATCCCGTTTTTCCTGCTCGCGGCTGCGGCCGGCGGCGTGGCGTACATGTTGATGCGTCACCAGAAGCGGGTGGCGAGCGGCGAGGTCGACGAAGCGGCCGCGTCAGACGTGCCGGGCGACGAGGCGCCGGCCTCGGCGGAGCCTCAGCCGAAGGAGCCGATCAACCCCGACTCCGAGATCTTCATTCCGGTGGTGACCCCCATCGTGCTCGAGGTCTCTGACGCGCTTGTGCCGTTCGTCGACTCGCGGCAGGACAACGGCAAGTTCCTCTTTGAGCTGGTGCCGTTCATGCGCGACGGCCTGTTCGTCGAGCTCGGAGTGCGGTTCCCCGGCGTGCGCGCGCGCGGCAACCCTGGGCTCCCGCCGGGCTCGTACCAGATTCAGATCAACGAAGTGCCGGTGGTGACGGGCCAGGCCACGCTCGGCCACGTTCTGGTGAACGACACGGTCGACCGTCTGAAGCTGATGAACGTCGAGGGTTTCGAAGCCGTCAACCCGGCGACACGGCAGCCCGCGGCCTGGGTGCCCGAAGAGAACAAGGAGACGCTCGAGGCGGCGGGGCTCACGACGTGGGACGTGCCCGGCTACATGATTCTGCACCTGGCGGCGGTGCTGCGCCGGTACGCGCGTGAGTTCATCGGCGTGCAAGAAGTCCAGACCATGCTCGAGCAGCTCGAGAAGGCCTTCCCCGCGACGGTGAAAGAGGTCGTGCCGAAGGTGGTCTCGATTCTCAAGCTGTCAGACATTCTCGGCCGGCTGGTCGAAGAGGAGATCTCTGTTCGCGACCTGCGCGGCGTGCTCCAGGCCTTGGCGGAGAATGGGCAGACCGAGGCCGACAGCGTGATGCTCACCGAACACGTGCGTGCGTCGCTCAAGCGGTACGTGTCGAACAAGTTCGCCCGCGGCACCAACACCCTCATCGTGTACCTGCTCGACCCGCAGATCGAGGAGGCGGTGCGCAGCAGCATCAAGCGCACCAGTGCGGGTACCCACCTCGCGCTCGAGCCTGACGTGGCGCAGGAAATCGTGCAGGCCGTGAAGAACGAGTGCGGCCACCTCCCTCCGACCGCGCAGCGGCCAGTCATTCTCACCGCGATGGACATTCGGCGGTACGTGCGCAAGCTGCTCGAGTACGAGTTCAACCCGCCGTTTTCGGTGGTGAGCTACCAAGAGCTGTCGCCCGAGCTGAACATTCAGCCGGTAGCGCGCATCAGCTTGGGGTGAGCGTCAGGCGCCAGCGAGCAACAGGCCCAGAATCACCAGCCCGGCGATGATCAGCAGCGCGATCGCTCCGAGGGCGGCGAGGCTCTTCTTGTTCGAGACGTCGATGAACCGGCCCAGACCTTCGGCCGGCTCGTCGTCGCGGGTGTCGATGCGGCTCTGTTCACCCTCGTCGCCATCATCGGCGTCGTTGCCCGCGTCGCTCTCGTCTCCGCCCGATGAGGCCTCGTCACCGCCCGAAGCGTCGGCGCTGCTGTCGTCGGCCGCCGCGTCGTCGTCGGAGCCCTCATCTTCGGATGCAGCTCCGTCGCCGTCGGCGTCGGAGTCGGCCGACCCCTCGTCGGGGCTGGCGGTCACCGGAGCGAGGCCCGAGGCCTTCACGCTCAGGGTGCCTTCTGCCTCATCGTCGCGGGCTGACGCGAGCAGCGGGGCGTCGCGCACCTCTGACGGGTCGATGAAGAGCAGCTTGGTGTTGCCGATCTGCACCTCGTCGCGGTCTTTCAGCGTGACGCGCGCTTCGCGCTTCTTGTTCACGCGAATGCCGTTGCGGCTGCCGAGATCTTCGACGTGGGTGCCGGACCAATCACGGCGAATCTTCACGTGCCGGCGCGAGACGAGGTCGTCGTGGAGCTGAATGTCGGCGGTCTCGTCGCGGCCGACGAAATATTCCTGAGCGTCGCCGATGTCGAAGCGCTGGCCTTCGCGAGGGCCGTTCATGATGCGCAGGTAGGGGAGGTCGCCTCCGGCCGAGAGGCCCTTCATTACGTCTTTGACGACCTTGCGGGCGAGGAAGCTCGTCTTGCCGGTGCGGTCTTCACCTTCGTCGGCCTCGACGACCCGATCGAAGATGATGTCGAACTGCGCGATACCGATGGTGTCACCGTTGCGTAGCAGCCGCTTCTCGCCCTTGGGCAGCTTGGTGCCGTTGACGTTGGTGCCGTACGCGCTGCCGAGATCTTCGAGGAAGAAGAGGGTGTCGTCGCGGGAGATGCGCGCGTGGTTGCGGGAGACCGCTTGCTGCGCGAGCTGAACGTCGCAGGTGGCTTCGCGGCCGAAGGTGATGGTGTCTCCGTCGAGCACGACGATCTTGGGCTTCTCGCCGCCCGCCTCTCCGCCGCGCATCGTCACTGTGAGGCGAACGCTCATCGCTCAGTCGCGAACGAAGGTGCGGCAGGTGGCGACCTGGGTCGGGAAGTCGGCCTGGGTGGCGAACTTCAGAAAGTTCGTGCACGCGGTGGTGGCGTTCTTGTCGTCGCTGCGGCCCTTGAAGAGCTCGAACAGGCCGAAGTGACACAGCGCGTATTTGCCGTCGTGTTTGAGACACTTCTTGTAGGCGCGCTCCTCGTCATTGACCAACCCCTGGTCGCGGTACTTGAGCGCGGCGGAATATTCAGACTCGGCGGTGGTGGCGCCGGCCTGGCGCTGCTTGAGCTCTTCGAGCGCCTTGTCCTGCAGCTTGCACTTCTTCTCGGCGATGATGATGTTGTTGCGGCACTCGGCCTTGTTGGCGTCGGTCTCGATGCACGACGCGTACGACTCTTTGCCGTCGCAGGGCTTTCCGGCCTCCATGTACGCGTTGCCCTGCTGGAGCCACGCGTCGACGAAGCTGGGGCTGAGCTCGACGGCGCGCGAGTACTCGGCGATGGCGGTGTCGTAGTCTTTTTCGTCGAAGGCCAAGTTGCCGAGCTGGGCGTGGGCGTCGGCGAGGTTGGGGTTGATCTCGAGGAGCGTTCGCAGCTCCTTGTGCGCCTTGTCGGGCTGCTTCAAGCCGATGAACGCCAGTGCCAGGTTGAAGCGGGCCTCGAGGTAGTCGGGGTTGACGCGGAGCGCGCGCTGGAAGTTGTCGTGCGCTTTGCCGAACGCCTGCTCCTGCAGATAGATGAAGCCGAGGTTGTTGTACGCCTGCGCCTGCTCCTGGTTGTAGCGGAGCGCCTTGATGAACAGCTCCTTGGCCGCGGAGAGCTGGTTGCGGCGCAGGGCGATGAGGCCTTTGTTGACGTACAAGTCGGCGTACTGCGGCGAGAACTGCAGCCCCAGGTCGCACTGCACCTCGGCGCGTTCGAGATCTCCGGCGGAGAGGTACTGCGCGCACAGCTCGTTGCACTCGAGCGCGCGCTGAGTGGGCGGCGGAATGCCGAAACAACCGACGAAGAGGATCAGGGGCACCGTGACGAGCCAGCGCGTCATGAGGCCGTGGAGTGTAGAGAAGCAGGTCTCCCTGGGCAACGAGGGCTTTTGCGCGTCCGTGTCGGGGCTGTGACGTACGAAAAGCGGTGAGCCGCCGAGGCCGACGAGTACGATGCTCCGCCCATGAGTGCTTCGTTTCGTCGGATCGCGATGCTGAGCGCGGTGATGCTGGCATCGAGCGCGTGGGCCAGCGCCAGCTTCGCCAACCGCAGCCTGGGCGTCAGCGTCTCCGGCTTCAAGCTGGTGAGCGACAGCGAGCTCATCGACTGGGGCGTGCCGATCTCGATCGAGGGCGGGTACTACCTCGACAACGGCTTCGAGGCCTTCGTGCGCGCCTCGTTCATGTTCGCGTACCAGCGCGCCTTCGTGCAGGCGAACGGCGAAGGCGGCATCGTGATCGCCGGCGGCGGGCAGGTCGGCCTTCGGTACCTCTTCTCCGAAGAAAGCCTGCGCCCCTACGTCGATCTGCACTTCGCTGGTTTCTACGTCTCGCGCGACGCGACGCTCCAAGGCACGGGCGTGGCGCCGAACGGGCTGTGGGGGCCAGGGGTGTCGGTCGGGCTCGACTACTTCGTGGGCGACAGCATCTCCATCGGCGGGCGCGCGTACGTCGACCTGTTCATCGCGCTCAACACGCCGCTGCGGTGGGCGCTGGGCGGCGGGCTCAACGTCGCGACGTATTTCTGAGCGGCGCCGGGCCGGCGCGCGCTGAGCGCCTCGCCACCACCGCGCCGGCCACCAACGTCACCAGCTTTTCATCGGACACGTGAGGCGGCTGCAGCAGGCCGTGCGTGTCTCGTAGCCACGCGGCGAGGCGGCCGAAGAGCGCCAAGCGGGCGTCGACGATGAGCTCTTCGCGGCGCAGCGCGGCGGAGACGACGACGTTCTCCTCCTCCGCGGTGAACTTGGCGACGCGGTCGAAGAAGCGCACGTCGAGCGCCGTGGCGGCGTCGACGCTCGGCGTGGGCAGCGCGGCGGGAATCTCGAGGCGGCGCTCCCGCACCACGATGGTGCCGGCCCACACGTCTCCGAGGCGCTGGTGCCGTTGGGAGAAGAGGGCTGACAGGCCTCCGACCAGGTACAGCAGCGGGAGCTTGTCGACGGGCCGCGCGAGATTCCGCAGCACCGCCTGCCATGGACCGACGCGCACGCCGCTCTCCTGCAGCACCCGCAGGCCCATGGCGCGTTTCCCCGGGGTCTGGCCGTTCCACGCGGCCTCGAAGGCCATGAGGGTTCCCCAGTCGGTGAGGAACCAGATGATGAAGATGAAGGGTGGGGCGAGGCCGCCGAGGGCGAGAGAGGTCGCGATGATGATGGCGAGCGACAACACGATCGTCAGAAGCGTGTCGATGGCCAGGGCGACGCCTCGGCTCACCAAGCCGGCGAGAACGAAGTCGAACTCCACGAACTCCGGCGTTCGCACGGTGTGGAGCCCGTCGAGCCGGAGCGGCGCTGTTTCTGCCATCGCGGCGAATGTAGCCCAGTAGAGTCAGCGCGAATGGACGTTGCGACTTTCATGTCGGCGCGGAGGCCTCGGTGGGAGTCGCTGCAGCGGCTGCTCGAGCGCGCCGAGCAGGTGGGGCTCCGCGGGCTGTCGCTCGACGAGGCCAAGTCGCTTGCTCGGCTGTACCGCGCGGCGTCGTCCGACCTCCTCTGGGCGCGCGCCCACGACTCGAGCGCCGACGTCACGGGGTTCCTCAATGATCTCGTCGGCCGGGCCTACGCGCTGACCACGCCGGGGCGGCGGTTTCGGTGGGGTGACGCCTGGCGCTTCGTCACCACCGGCTTCCCGGCCACGGTACGCGCGGAGTGGCGAGCGTGCGCGGCGTCGGTGCTCGTCTTCTTCGCGGGCGCAGCGTTTGGGTGGGTGGGCATGGCGGTGGACCCGCGCGCGGCGCCGTACCTCGTGCCGGAGCAACACCTCGACGTCGACCCGGCAGAACGCGCGGCTCAGGAAGCGAAGGCTCCTGGAGTTGGGGTGGAGGCGCAGGCGGCGTTTTCGAGCTTTCTCTTCACCCACAACATCTCGGTCGCGTTCTTCTGCTTCGCGCTCGGGCTGACGGCCGGGGTGGGCACGGCGATCATGTTGTTCTCCAACGGCTTGATGCTCGGCGCGCTGGCGTGGGTCTATGCATCGAAGGGGTTGGCGGGGTGGTTCTGGGCGTGGATCCTCCCGCACGGAGTTCCGGAGATCACCGCCATTTGCATCGCGGGCGCGGCCGGCTTCATCGTGGCCCGCGGCATCGTGGCGCCGGGTGCGCTGAGCCGCCGTGACGCGGTGCGGAGCGAGTCGGTGGTGGCGGTGCGGTTGGTGTTCGGCACGCTGGTGCTCTTCGTCGTGGCCGGGTGCATCGAAGGAACCATTTCCCAGATTCACCCGCCGGCGCTGTCGGTCGAGTTCAAGCTCGGTTTCGCGGCGGTGGTGGCGATCGCGGTCTACGCGTACCTGGGCGCTGCGTGGCTGAGGTCGTTCGGAGCCTCAGCGCAGGTTGGGCTGACGACGCCGCACGTGTGACGTCGCGCTGGGGAATGGCCGTTCACCTCGATGCGCTCTTCATTCAGGGTACGCACCTCCGCCTCCGGCGCTGGGCACGCCGGCCGATGCCGCTCGCACCTCGGCGATGGGGCGTGCGGCGCTCTCACGTGAGTTGCCTCAGGGACTCGCTCGTCACCGCCACGCTGCGCCTCCGGCGTGGACGGTGACTTGGAGTCATCGGGCGTTAGTCTTGGAAGCTCCCCAACGTGGTCGGCAGTTCCATGCTCACGACTTTCGTGCCGTCTTTCTTGATGGCGACGACGACATGGTTGCTGCTCCCGGCGGGGGCGACGTAGAGCGTGGCGTCCTTTCCGACCTGCTCGGCCAAGCCCGCGAGCAGCTTCTTCACGCTGCGCTCCGACGGCATGACGCTGTCACCGTCGTCGATGAAGAGGGTCGACTCGAGCGTCGAAAACGAGCTCGGCGCAAAGGTGCCGAGCGACCGGGCGGTGACCTCTTTGCCCAAGGCCTTGAGGGCGGTCGCTGTCGGGGCTGCTCCGCGTGAGGTGACCGTACCGACGAACAACGTGCCGACATCGGCCAACTCCCGGCCGATGACCTTGGCCAGGGCCGCATCGCTCAACTGTGCTCCGCGGTACGTGAAGGTCTTCGACGCAGCCGGGGCCATGTCGCGCAGCCATGCTTTGGCCAGCCGCGCAGCTCCGGGTGAGGTCTGGCCCGTGCCGAGCGCGCTTGAGACGTGTTGGTACACGTCTTTCGTCACCCGCTTGGTACCGACGGCACCCAACGCCGCCTTCATTTCCTGTTCGCTGACGACGCGGCCACTGGCACTGCCCGGCTGCCTCGCGTTTGAAATCAACTGGTTGAATCTCTTGATGCTGGCCATGAGAACCTCGAGGTGTCGGAGGCGCGACATGCGACTCCACCCCCTTGTGCCCGCTCGGCCGAAATGTCGCGTCACCGCATGGCGGTCGTCGACAGATGCAACGCCTGGGGCAGTTTGCGCATCAGGCTGCTCACGTCAGACGTCGTCGTGCCGAGGTCGACCTTGAGGCGCTGCCGAATCGCCTCACGCAGCGACGTTCGAACCCGCGCCACCCGCCGTGCGGCTGTCGACCGGTGCACACCCAACATCGACGCCAGCGTGTCGATCGACACGCCGTCCCAGTAGAACTGCTTGAGCAGCAGCCGCTCATCGGGTTGCAGGCGTTGAAGCTCCGAGTCCAACACCTGCTGAAAGGTCGGCCCGTAGCGGCGCCACAACACGGCCCATTCTGGGTCGAACCCGATGTCGGGTTCAGGCAGGTCAGCTTCGGCCGGCCTCTGGTGACGAAGCGCCCGCTGACCGAGTCGAGTGACCAACACCGTCAACCAGGCGGCCAACGGACCTCGGCCGGCGTACGCGGTGATTCGAGGCCTGGGCCCGGTCAGCAGCGTTTGCATGACGATCTGGCGCACGTCGAGCCACGCGGCCGCGGAGAGCCCACGCTTGCGGAGCCGAGCGCCGCCCGTCTCGAGCAACTGGTGCACGGCGGCGATGGCCTGAGGGTTCCCTTCGGCAGCAGCCAGCGCGACGACCACGTCGACTGCCCAGCGCGGGTCGGGGTGGCTGCCCAGCAACCTGACGTGCTCTTGGAGACGAGCCACGCCCACCGAAACGCCCGGCCACGCCGCGGAGGCGGCTTCGATCGCGACGCGGGCTTCGTGCGTCGACCAGGGGTGGGGGTGCGCGTCGATGGCTCGAAATGATACGGCCCGCGCGTGACCGAATGCTATTCGGAAAACACGCTGGTCGAGCTGGCCTCCGCTGTGCCGGTGTCGCCATCGGTCGCGGCCCACTTGGCCGAGTGCGCCGAGTGTCGCGTCGCGATGTCGGAGTTGATGCAGACGAGCGGCCCTGCCTCGGTGATGCGAGAGCTGCTGCTGCGCCGAGGAGACCGCATCGGGCGCTATGAAGTCGTCGATCTCCTCGGGCGTGGCGGCGTGGGCATCGTCTACCTGGCGCGCGACCTGACGCTCGGCCGACGGGTGGCGCTCAAGTTGATGCACGCGGGGCGAGACCAGCAGCACCTCCTGCACGAGGCGAAGGTCACCGCACGCCTGCGGCACTCCAACATTCGCACGGTGTACGACGTCGGGCTCGAGGGCGACGTCTTGTTCGTCGCCATGGAATACGTCGAGGGCATGAGCTTGCGTGCGTGGCTGGCCGACCGAGCACGCGGCTGGAACGACGTGTTGGCGGTCATGACCCAGGTGGCGGCGGCGCTCGAGGCGGCGCACGCGCAGGGGCATCTGCACTGCGATGTGAAGCCCGAAAACGTTTTGGTGTCGCCCGAGGGATCGGCGTGGCTGACCGATTTCGGCTTCGCTCGTTCGGAGCGCGCGAGCACTCCGTGGGCCGGAGGTACCGTCGGCTACCTCGCTCCAGAGTTGATGGACGGGGGCTCGCCGACGCAGTCGTCTGATCAGTTCGCATTCGGAGCCACGCTGCACGAGGCGCTCGCACAAGCGTCTCGTGTTCCGCGGCGGCTGCGTCGGGTGGCGGCGCGGGCGCGGGCGGGCAGCCCTCGAAATCGCTTCACATCGATGGTCGAGGTGCGCCGCCGACTCGAACGCGTGCAGCGCCCGTGGTTCGGGGCTGCGCATTGGCTCGGGTTGGTCGGCGTGGCGCTTTTCGCGCTCACCGTCGCGGCGTGGCAGTGGCACGAGCCGTCGCGGGTGTGTGCGAGAGATGCCGAACGAACCACGGCGCTCTGGTCCGGCGAGGTTCGTGCCGAGGTTCAACGCGTCTTTCAGCGCGACTCGAACCGAGCCGCGTTGACAGCGTGGGACTCGGTCGATCAACGACTCCAGTCGTACGTCACGCAGCTGACGCGGGCGCAGCACGCGGCCTGTGTGCTCGAGGCGCCAGCGCTCGAACGCCGCTCGACGCAGCACTGCCTGGCGCAGCGCGCGCTCGAAGTCTCCGCGCTGGTCAAGCAGCTCACTCGCTTTCCTGAGGCGGCCATCGAGCGCGCGCAGTACGGCGTGCAAGCGTTGGGGCGGCTCAGTGAGTGTGCTGACGAGGCCGTTCGCACGGCGGGGCTGCTGCCAGTGCCTGAGCGCGCTCCCTCGAGTGTCGTCGAGCAGGTCCGTACGTTGATTGCGAACGCCCGAGCCATGCGCTGGCTGAACCAGCCGGCGGGTGGGTTGCCTGCTGCGCGCGAGGCGGTGGCGCTGGCCAGAGAGCTCTCACATGCGCCCCTCGAGGCCGATGCGTTGGCGTGTCTTGGGGAACTGCTGCTGGCGACGGGGCAGTTCGACGAAGCCGCCCAGACCTTGACCTCGGCGGCGCTGCGAGCAGAAGCGG
>JAEUJT010000223.1 GCA_016793525.1 Archangium sp.
TCGTGTTGACGGTGCACGACCTGGTTCCGCTGCTGCTGCCCGACACGGTGTCGACCGCGTTTCGCTGGCAGTTCCGGCTGTGGCTGGCGCGGAGCCTCCAGGTCGCGGCGCACGTCGTCTGCGTCAGCGAGGTGACTCGCCAGAGCGTGCTGGCGCACTTCGACGTCGACCCGGCGAAATTGACGGTGGTGCACCACGGCGTCGACCACGTCGAGGCCGTTGCCCGCGCTGATGCGACGACAGAGAATTGGCTCGACGCGCTCGGGTTGGGCGAAGCCTTCGTGCTCTACGCCGGTGCGCTCGACGCGCGGAAAAACGTCGAGCTCGTGTTCGCGGCGATGGAGCGCCTGCACCAAGGAGGTCGGCGCGTGCCGTTGGTGCTGGCCGGGCAGCGGTGGTTCGGGGGCGATTCCATCGAGCGGGCGATGCAGCGCACGAAGCGGGCCGGCGTCTCGGTGCGCGCGTTGGGCTACTTGGCCGACCCGGTCTTCTACGCGTTGATGCGCAGGGCCACGGCGTTCGTCTTTCCGTCCCGGTACGAGGGGTTTGGGCTGCCTCCGCTCGAGGCGATGCGGCTGGGCGTGCCGACCATCGTCTCCACTGAAGGCTCGCTGCCGGAGACGTGTGGCGCCGGTGCGTGGCAGGTCGGGCCCGACGACGCCCAGGGCCTGGCGGATCAGCTCGAGCGGTTGCTCGCCTCGGCGCCGCTGCGGGAGGAGCGAATCAACGCGGGGCTCCAGTGGTCGAGGCGCTTCACCTGGGCCGACGCGGTGGCGAAGACGCGCGCGGTGTACGACGCCGTCGCTCCGTGAAGGCCTGGTACGGTGCGCGAAAGGTGCCGTCGGCCGGCGGCTCGCGCGCGTCGGCCCATCTGGTCATCTATACGTTCTGACGAGTTTCCCTCCTCGTCGTCGCGATCGCCACGGTGCCTCAGTGGATCGAGGCGGGCGCGCGGGGGGGCCGCGAGAGGTCGCGAGAAACACGGGGCCGGAACCGCTGGCCCTCGGTTTGCTTCGCTTGCTCGTCCATGCTGACCGATACCGACCTCTTCGTTGAATCGTCGCAGTCTTCGTCACCGACGTCGTTCGCGCTCGTCACCGGCGCCAGCGCGGGCATCGGCTTTGAGCTCGCCACCCAGCTTGTCGCGAGTGGCCACGGCGTCATTCTCGTGGGCGACGACGCGACCCAGCTCCAAGCCACGGCCGACGTGCTGCGCGCCGTGGGCGACCGGCCGCGGGTCGAAGTCCTCCAGGCCGACCTCAGCCGCCTCGACGAGGCGCAGCGGGTGCACGACCGCGCCAACGCGCTCGGCGACGTTGAGATTCTGGTCAACAACGCCGTGGCCACCTGGGGCGCGACCGGGGTGTCGACGCTCGACCTCTCCGCCGAGCGGGTGATGCTGCAGCGCAACGTCATCTCCACCGTCGAGCTCACCCAGCTCTTCGTGGTCGACATGCTGCGCCGCGGGCAGGGAAAGATTCTCTTCACCGCGTCGGTGCCGACCCAGGCCGCGCCGTCGCTGGTGCCAGTGTGCGACGCCGCCGAGGCGTTTCTCTATTCCTTCGCGACCGGTATTCGGAACGAGCTGGCCGACCTTGGCATCACGGTGACGGTGCTGGTGCCCGACCTCTCTGAATACGTCGAAGGCCAGAGCATCATCGTCGAGCGCGTAGCGGCTGCCGACGAACTCACTGACATCGCCCGCGCGGGCTACCAGGCGTTGATCCGCGGCGAAGCCTGGAGCGTCACCCCAGTTCCCGCCCGCTTCGAGCCCACCTCGGTGCTGGCGGTGCAAGCGCCGGTGGGGTGAGCCGCCCCGGTGTACCGTTCTGCCTCACAAGCCGCGCCGCCCGCTGAGCGCGTGACGCGGTGTGGGTCTCCGCCGCGCGAGGTACATCGCGTGCACCCGGGGCCGAGGCGCAGCTGTCGGAGCACGAGAAGCAACCTCGTCACCTTCGTGCGGACGGTGTGGCGCGGTTTACGTGTGACGCGGTTTACGTGTGACGCGAGATGTTACGTGTGCACAGCGCCGAGGAGCATGCCGGCGACCTTGCCGTCGCTCGTCTTGCCGACAACGAGGAAGCAGCAGAGGCCGGGTGAGCCGTCGACCTCGTTCGGGTTCACGTCGTCTTTCTGACCGAAATAGAAGACCTTCACGTCGGTGAGGCCCTGCTTCATCACCGCGTTGAGCTTCTTGAACGCCTCGGGGCTGGGCTGGAAATTCGGGTCTTCATCGACGTGGTACTCCTCGAGGCCCGCGATGAACTTCTTCGAATCTTTGAGCTCTTCGATGGCGCCGTCGGCGAGGTTGCCGTTCTTGAACAGGCCGGTGATGTCGAAGTCTTCTTTCATGAAGTCGCCGAGTGGCTTCTTCAGCGCGTCGACCACCGCTGCGCCCGTGATTTTCCCGCCAGGCAGCGCGCCGGAGACGAAGAGAGGGGCGTAGTCGCTCTCAGACGAGAAGTTCGCGTCTTTGAACAACGGCTTCATCGCGCTGCCGAGCTGCGCGGCGGTGAGCTTCGCGGGGGCTGCTGCTCGCGCGTTGGCCAGCTCGGCCAGGGCCTGAAAGGTCTTGAGCGTGTTGGCGCGGGTCAGCTCTTTTCCGAGGTCGATTTTGCCGTTTTTGTTCGCGTCGCGCGCCGTGATCGACTCCAGCACGTCGTTGACCCGCTTGGTGACGCCCGCCACCTTCACCTTCGTGCCGCCGCCCTGCGCGTTGAGCGCGTAGCTGGTCAATGTCACCAGCGCGTTCTCCACCGCCTTGCCGTTCGAGAGACCCTTCGCGTACTTCTTCACCTCGGCCGTGGTGACGCTCCCGTCGCGGTTGGTGTCAGCCTTGGCGAGGTGCTTCTTCAGCTCAGTGGCGGCGCTGCGGAGGGTCGACAACGACGTCGCGGTCTTGATGGTGGCCATGGGCGCGTACCGTAGCCGAGCCGCCCGAGGAGCCAAGCGCCGTCGCACCGCAGTGCCCGAGCCGTCAGTCGGTGTCGGGGCCGACGTCTCGAACGATGACGCGCACGGGTTCCTTCACCATGCCGGCGCTGAAGTTCCGGGCGCGCTCGACGAAGCCACGCGTCACCTCGTAGCCACGGGCCACCAAGAGGGGGCCGGCGGTGAGCTTCACGTCTTCGGCGAACACCATGCCGACCCTCACCGCGGCGAGAGGCAACTCGCGCACATCGTCTAGCCGTTCGGCCCCGCTGTGGAGCCGGGAGAGGGCGTCGAGGACCTCGGGCGCGTAGCGATCGACCCGCCCGCGCATGATGCCAACGACCCGCGCGATGCTTTCGCCTTGGCCTTCGAGCGCGTCGAAGTCGGCCGCGACCTTGAGAATGTGCGCGCCGCGCTCGACGAGGTCTTCACTCCCGCCCCGCGCGTCGTTCCTTTTGTACGGCTTCGAAGAGGCCGAGAGAATGCCGCGCACGCCCTCGAGCCGGGGGATGTTGCCGAGGAGCTGCTCGGTCACGGCCGGTGCGCGCGCGAGCATCGCCTGCTCAGCCGCGGTGAGGGGCTGGCCGTAGTGCACCTTCTCGACTGTCTCGGCGGGGAGCGTGATGAGCCCGAGCTGCGACAACATCGCGGCGACCTCGAGCTGCCAGCGCTCTCTCAGGCCGAGGGCGTTCGCGAGCTCGCTGACCCGCCGCTTGATTCGCGTCGCACGCCCAAACGAGGCGGGGCTCGTCAGCGCCAGCACGTCGGTGAGGGTCTTGATGCTCCCGTGCAGGGTTTGCTCGAGGAGCACGCGTTCGGCGGTGATGAGCCGGTGCTGCGCGGCCGCCGCGTCGACCGCGACCAACAGCGCCGGGGGCGGACAGGGCTTGGTGAGAAATCGGAAGATCTGGCCTTCATTCACCGCCGCCACCGCCGACTCGAGCTCTGTCTGGCCGGTGAGCAGCATTCGCACCGCGTCGGGCGCGATCTGCCGCGAGCGACTGAGGAACGTCGCACCGTCCATTCCCGGCATGCGCATGTCGGACATCACGATGGCGAACGAGGGGTCTTTCTGGAGCAGCTCAAGGCCCGCCGCGCCGCTCTCGGCCAGGGCGATGTCGTACCGGCGCCGAAGGTGGAGCGCGAGCCCCTCGAGCACATTCGGCTCGTCGTCGACGCAGAGAATACGGATTCGCTCGTTCATGTCGCCTCAACGCGCGCCGCGCGTCGCCTCCGACTGCCGTTGGGCCCGGTCGCCGCTCTGGCATTCTTCCCTGGCGATCGCGACCCACCGCGCGACCTTGCCGAGGCCTCCCACCTGCTCGAGGAAGACCGCATCGAGGCCCCGCTCCGGCGCATCGTCGCCGGCGCACACCGCGGCCACGAGCACGTCGGCGACGTGGAGCGCGGTTAGCACAGCGCGCGAGCCCTGCTGAATGGCCTGGGGCTCGTGATGGTTCGCGACGGCCTCGACGATCGAAAAGGGCAGGCCCCAGACCCCCAGCAAGTACGCGCCGACTTCGGCATGCGACGCGCCGACGAGCTCTTTCTCCACGACGTGGAGCGGCTGGCCGGTGGCCCGCGCGACCCGGATGCTCTCGATGAACTGCTCCGGGAGGCCCACCGCCATGATCATCTTCCCGATGTCGTGAACGAGCCCCGCGGTGAAGGCCTCGTCGGCGCACTTCGCGTCGGTGACGACGCGCTTGGCCACCCGCGCGGTGAGCAACGCGCGCTCCTGCATCACCGATACCGAGAAGCCCTCGAGATCGAGGTGCTTCTGTTCCATGCGCTCGAAGACGTGCACCGTGAGCGCCAGGCTCTTGAGCAGCTCGACGCCCAGGTACGCGACCGCCTCTTGAATCGACGTCATGCGGCGGGCGAGGCCGAAGTAGGCCGAGTTGACCAACTGCAGCACCTTCACGCTCATGGCCGGGTCGCGCTGCACGATGCGCGCGAGATCGTCGATCGAGGTGTCGGGGTTGGCCACCGCCTGGGTGAGCTCCCAGTAGGCCGCCGGTGCCGAGGGCAACGTGTCGAGACGGCCGACCACTCGTCGAATCGCCTCACCGCGAAGCAGCTGGCTCAAGCGGCACGTTCGGTCGATCAAGTCGCGGAGCACCGCCGCGTCGCACGGCTTGCTCATGAACTGATGTGTCACCGGCAGGGCGCGAGCGACCGCCTCGGGGTCGGCGTTGCCAGACAGCACGATGCGCGCGGCGCCCGGGTGGGCGTCTTTCACCTTTCGGAGAACCGCGGGGCCATCGATCCCCGGCATTCGCATGTCGGACACCACGACATCGAACGAGGCCCGTTGGAGCTCGTCGAGCGCCGCCTCTCCGCCGAGCACGAACACCATGTCCCACTGGTGGCGGTGCTTCCGGAGAATGTTCTGCAGGCCGTCGAGCACGCCCCGGTCGTCGTCGACGAACAAGATGCGAGGTCGGGGGGCAGTGACGGAGGCGTGGTCGCTCATGCCGCCGCCGCGGGTGCATGTGCCACCGGAATCGGGGTGGGCAGTCGAATGACGAACGTGGTGCCGACCCCGACCTTGGACTCGAACGTCAGCGTCCCGCCGTGTTTGTCGACGACGATGTTGCGGGCGATGGAGAGCCCCTGGCCGGTTCCTTTTCCCACCGCCTTCGTGGTGAAGAACGGCTCGAAAATCTTTGACCGAATGCTCTCGGGAATTCCACCGCCGGTATCGGAGATGGAGATGAGCACGTGGTCGCCGTCTCGACGCGTGGCGACGCGAATTCGACCCCGGCCATCGGTCCCCTGCACGGTTTCGGCGATGGCGTGCGACGCGTTGACGATGAGGTTGAGAAACGCCTGGTTGAGCGCGTTGACATGGCAGAGCACCGGCGGCAGTTCGCCGAAGTCGGTCTCGACGTCGGCGACGTATTTGTACTCGTTTCGCGCGATCGTCAGGGTGGTGGACAGCGCGTGGTTGAGGTCTGCCGACGCCTTCTCTTTTTGGTCTGGGTGGGCGAAGTCTTTCATCGACAGCACCAGCGTCGCCACGCGTGCGAGGCCGTCGATGGAACGCTCGAGCGCCTTCGGAACGTGCTCGAGCAGGTAGGGCAGGTCGGCGGTTTCTTCTGCTTGGTCGATCTCGCTCAGCAGTTCGCCGGTCACGGGCCCGGCCACCGCGGCGGCTCTCAGCGCCTTATATTTCTCGAGCAGGGGCTGCGCTTCATCGAAGGCATCGCGGACGAAGTGAACGCTGTCATTGATGAACTGTATCGGCGTGTTGATTTCGTGGGCGATGCCCGAGGCCAGCCGCCCGACGGACTCGAGCTTCTGCGCGTGGTTCAGCTCGACCTCGAGCTGCCGCTGCTCGGTGATGTCGAGCATGAAGCCCCGAAGGGAGTCGTCGGTTCGATGGTTGCTGATGATGGTTCGCACGGTCACGTAGGCCCCGTCATTTCGGCGGAGCCGAAACTCGAGGTCGAGCTCGGCGTTCGAGCCCTTGCCCGAGAGCCAAGACGCCTCGGTGGGGGCCCGGTCGTCTGGGTGCATTCGCTCTTCCCAGAAATTCGGTCTCAGCCAGTCGTCGACCGAGCAGCCGAGGAGCGTCGCGCCCTGCGGCCCCACGTAGATGAAGCGCTGCGAGCCGAGGTGCCACTGCCACGGCACCGAGCGCGTGCTCTCGACCAGGGCGCGATACTGTTCCCGGCTCGCCGCCAGCTCTTCGGTGCGCTGCACGACCTTCTGTTCGATGGTGCCGTTCAGAGACTCCAGCTCGGCGTGGCGCATCGCGAGCGCCATCATCTCGCGCCGGTTCTCGACGATGCCCATCAACAGCACGGTGTCTTCGAAGACGACCCACAGCGCGTGCTCGAGGAACCGCCACCATTCGGGGTTCGCGATGCCGTAGATCGATTCGGGCCAGGTGAGCCCGCGGAGGAGGTGGTCGACGACGACGACCGCCGTGCCCGTCATCAGCACCTTCCAGTCGCGGTAAAAAGCCAAGAAGGCGAGCGACCCAAAGACGTGAAAGTGGGTCTCGATTCGGCCACCGCTCAGATGAATGAGCAGCCCAGACCAGAGCATCTGCGCGACCGCCACCACGTGGCGGGTGACGACCCAGCCTGGCCGCAGCAGCGTGAGGCCCATCGACGTCGCGCTGATCGCTCCACCGACGAACACCGCGTAGTACACGTGAGGGTGAACGGACCGAACGCTTCCGGTCCAGCTCGAGGGTGAGAGGGTCACGGCGATCAGCACCCCGAAGAGCCACTGCGCGGCCATGAGCCCCGTGAAGACCCGGTCGCGACGCCGGTAGACGTTCTCGAGGTGCTGCTCGAAGTGGGCCAGCGCCTGGCCCCCGATGAGCCCGGTCGGGGTGGCCCAGCTCGATTTCACGGCGCCTCCTCGGGGGCTTCGAGCGCGCAGCCGAAAACGGGCGCCCCGGCCGGCGCGGTGGCGTGCCCGCGAAGGAGCTCGGTGAGGCGGGCCCGGCCCTCGTTGCGGCCGACGTGGCCGCGCGCGCCCGTGATGCCGCCGTGGAAGAGCAGCTGGCCGTCTTGCCCGTACAGCACCACGTGACCCGAGGTCTTCGCGCCGAAGAGAGCCGTGGCCCGCGCGCCGGTGTCTGCACGCACCCGAACCCCGGGAATCGCCGCCGCGGTCGCCCAGGCGCCACTCGTCTTCCAGTCTTCGCCGGCGCCAGACGGCAGCTCAAAGAGCACGTGCGCCGCGACGCGGCCCTCGAACTCCGACATGAGTGTGCGCAGCTCGCTCATGCTCGCGCGCGTACACGGGCACATCGGGTGCGCCAGGAGCACGAGTGTCGGTCGGTCGGTGGCGCGTTCGAGGCCGCTGCCAGCTGGCCACTGGAGCGGCGCCTCGGCCTGCGCGCCGGGCGTGTTCTTGTACTCCCAGAGCGCCCCCATCGCGCTGCCGATGAACACGAGCAGCACGCACAGGCCGGCGACAATCCACCGGTCTCGCCGTCGGGCGAAACCAACACCGGCAGTCACCGTCGGTTCCTCGCAGAGGGGTGAAGTCATCGAGGGCGACGTCCGTTGCACCGGCCGTACCGCCCGCCTGGCGCGGATCCATCTTCAGAGACAGCGTGACTTCTCGGGCCTCTTGCCGCCACCGACCCGAGTCGGACGAGACCGTGAGGTCTCGCCAAACCCCTCGTCCGTCACGTCGATGACGCGCGTGTCAGGAATCAGGCGCAGGTTCTTCGCCTCGTGTGCCAGAGCGTGGGCACATCGCCGTCACTCGGGCTGGGCGAGAATCCA
>JAEUJT010000292.1 GCA_016793525.1 Archangium sp.
CGCACACGTCGCCAGCAGCGCCACGAGCACGAAGCCCGAGGCCGGGTTCGCGACCGCCACTGCCAGAACCGAGGCCGGCCAGTACCCGTCGCGCATCAGCGGTATCGCCAGCGCCCAGACCGAGGTCGAGACGTCGTCGGGGACGTAGTTGATGAAGCCCACGAGCCCCGAGGTGACGACCGAGCTCACGCAGAGGCCGGCGGCGACCGAAAAGGAGAGGGCGCCGCGCGCGCGCAGCCGCTCCACGCCCAGCGCCACCGGGACCATCAGCAACGGCAGCATCGGCGTCAGGTGCCTCGGCCCCGCCGCCCAGCCCCACGAGTCGTAGGTGAATGACGAGGTGAAGTACGCGTTGGCAACCAGCGTCAGCACCGTCATCGCGAACAGCGTCTTCTCCTGGAGGCGCAAGGGCCCCAGCCCGGCAAACGTCAGCAGCAGGAACGGCGAGAGGCTGAAGAGCCCCCGGAGCGGAGAAAACAGCGACAGCCCGAAGGCGCGCGCGTCGGGGAAGCGAATGCCCAAGAACCCGCCGACGTGCCACCCCTGGTACGCCGCGTCGTTGAGGTAGATGTAGCCGCTGGTCAACGGGCTGCCGAAACACGCCTGGTGGTACGCCATCAGCGCCGCGGCGAAGGGCAAGGCGCCCAGCGCGACCAACCCCACCGCCTGGCCGAGTGGCCGCCACTGACCCCAGCGGCGCATGACCACCCAGCTCGCCACGCACAACACGCCGAGCGCGCCGGTGTACTCGCAGGTCACCGCCGCTCCCGCCGCGAGACCGGCCACCACCCAGCCCCAGCGAGGCCAACGGCCGTGTTCGGTCCTCCAGGCGGAGAAGAAGGTCGCGGCCACCAGCACCGCGGTGAGCTGGTGGCTCAGGAACATCTCCGCGTAGGTGAAGGCCATGGTGCCGAGGCCGTAGGTGAGGGCCACCAGGTCGGCGATGTCGGGCGACACCCACTCGCGCAGGAAGCGCCGCAGACCGAAGATCAGCCCCAGCGCCGGCAGCACGGTGATGAAGAGCCGGCTGAAGTACACCTGCGCCAGCTCCGACACGCCGCCCTGCGCCGCCTTGAGCACCGCGTAGATGGGGGCCGACACGAACGAAAGGAGCGGGGCCTTCGAAGGGTAGTACCACTGCTCCAACACCGGGCCCGGAGGCGCCTCGCCCACGCAGCGCGCCAGCTGCCGCTCTCCATTCACCAACACCACCGCCACGCAGGAGAGGTCTCCGACCGGCCCGTACTGGCGCATGGTTTCGTTGATGCTCAGCGTGTGGTGGTCGACCAGCGCCCGCGCCTGCCACAGCCGACACAGCTCGTTCGGCGACCGAAGGCCTGGGTGGTACGGGAAGGAGAGCAGGTACAGCGCCGTCAACGCGACGAAGCCGGCGTTCCAGCTTGGGGAGGTGCCCGACGGTGCCGTCATGTCAGGCGCCGAGTCGGGCCCCGAGCTGCAGCGACGGCAGGCTCACGCCGGGGAGCGCGTCGGGCCGCAGCGCGACGGTGAGCCGCGGGGGCGTTCCCTCGACGGTGACCTCGAGCCCCGGCCGCGCGCCGCCGATGGTCAACGCCGCCGCCAGCGAGAGGAGCGCCACTTCGCGCGCCGAGGCCGGGGGCGTGTCGTCGGGAATGGCCTGCGCGATGGTGGAGACCGCCTTCACCGCCATGGAGATAAAGAGCTGGTCTGCCAACGTCAGCTCCGCGGCGCGGCTGGTTCCCGAGGCGTTCGACTTGCCTCGGTACACCACGGGCGAATGGGTCAGCACCGCGAAGTCGGTGTTCGGCGCCGACGCGAAGAGCGCCACGCCCGCTTTGGCCGCCTCGGCGGCGACGTCGGTGCGCACCACGGCCTGGGTCGCGAGGCCGCCGTTCGCCGCCATGCGCACCGGGAGGTTGGAGACCTGCCCGTGCTGCGGCCCGACGTGGAGGAAGGGGCTGCCGGTCTTCACCACCGCCCGCGCCACCAGCGCGCCGACCGCCACCGCCGGCCCGAGGTACAGCGGTTCACGCTCGGTGAGCACCACGTTTTCGCGCGCCGTGTCCTTCGAGTGGAGCGGCCGAGCGAGCGGCGCATTCACCGCCACCTGCAGCCAGCGCGTCGCATCGAGCGAGGCCAGCGAGCGGAACAGAACGGCCCGCGCGTCGTCGCCTTGCGTCACCCGGCGGTTGGTTTGACCCGCCTGCTCCAACGTGTCGAAGCCGAGCCAGCCGACGTCGCCGTTCACCACCACCGGCGCGGTCAGCGCTTCACCCGCCTCGGCCCAGCTCGCGGCGAGGTCTTTCGACGCCGGAGTCGCGTCGAGCGGGTGGTCGACGATGACGAGGTTCACGGCGTCGCCTTCGGCGTTTGCGGGAGAGAGCGCGGTGAGCGCCGCGTGTACGCCGTCGCGCGTGGCGTGGAGCAGCTCGACTGTCACGGCGCCCTTCGCGCCCGCCGCGTCGATCAGGTGTTTGGCTCCGCGCCAGGCGGCCTCGAGCCGGCGAAACTCGGGGTGGCTCACCACGTCGGCGAGAACGGAGGGGACCTCGGTGGTCACCGCGGGACCAAGGCCGGAGCCAGACTCGTGGGCGTCGAGGAGATCGTCGAGCAAGCTGGTCGACTTCGGAGCGGGGGCCGGAGCCGTGCGCTGTATTTTCTGGAGCGCCGGTACGTTCGCGACCAGCCACTCCGGGCGGAACGCGCGCATTCGGGGCAGGGCGAAGGAGAGCGTTTGCGACGAGGGCCCGCGGCCCAGCTCGAGCGTCAACGTCGGGGCGAAGCGCGCCATGACGTCGTCGAAGGTGTCTGGGGTCAACGGCACCAGCGCGCTCGAGGGCGACGCGGCGGTGGTGAAGCCCTCTCCCGGCACCAGGGCGGACACCAGCACGATGCGGAAGCGCGTCTCAGCGGGAGTCGACATGCGTGAAGACTACTCCGCGGGCACACCGTGGAACTCCATTTTCCGCCGGCCCGGTGTACACGCGCGGCGTGTCCTCTGGGCGCTTGGCCGCGAGTGGGTGGAACATCGCCTTGGTGGTGGGCGTGGTGGCCGTCGTCGCGCCACTCCGCCACGAGTTCGTGCCGCTCGTCGACTTCCCCGAACACGCGGCGACAGTCGCGGCGCTGCTCGACGTCGAGACCGGCGGGCCGTTGGCCGCGTGGTACCAGGCCGATTTCGCGCACACCCAATATTGGCTCGCGAGCTGGGTCGCCGCGCGGGTGGCGCCGCTGGTCGGAGGGCCGGTCGAGGGGCTCCGCTGGCTGATTGTCGCGGCGGTGGTCGCGCTCTTCGTCGCGTTGCGCCGGTTGCTCCACGCGCTGCGGCTCGACGCTCGGCTCGCCCTGTGCGCTCTGCCCATGGTGTGGACGCGGCCGATGACCTTGGGCTTCGTCTCGTTTCTGCTGGCGTGGCCGCTGGTGTTCGAGGCGTTTGCAGTGGTCGCCGCCGAGCGCCCGCTGCGGTGGTGGCACCACACCTGGCTCGCGCTGCTGGCCGTGCTCGTTTTTTTCCTCAACCTCACGTCGCTGGTGTGGCTGTGCGCTGGAGCGCTGGCGGTGTCGGTCGCCCGCGCCGTGCTCTCGGCGGAGGGCTCCGGCGCTCAGGTCCGTGCAGTGATGGCCCGCTGTGGCGCGCTGCTGATTCTGCTGCTGCCCGTCGCGTGGTGGGTGCTGTCGAGCAGCGTGGTGCGGGCCGACGCCTCCCGCTTCGTGGTGTCGATGTCGCCGCGTTTTCACAGCCCCAAACGAATCCTCCGTGACGCGCCGGAGTGGCTGGGCAACGTGTGGACCGGCGACCTCGACGTGGTGGTTCTGGTGGGGTGGTTGCTCGTGGTGGGGCTGCTGGCCGCCGACGACCGCACCGTGCGGAGCCGGTGGGTGGGCCGCGCGCTCGTCGCCGCGTCGCTCGCGGTGTGGTGGGGCTTGCCGTTCGAGCGTGGGTGGCTGTGGGGGCTCAACGCGCGTTTCGCTCCGTGCTTCGCGATGTTGCTGCCGCTGGTGTGGGTGCCGCGGCCGTCCAGGCTCCACTCCGCGCTGTACGCGGGTGTCCTCGCACTCGGCCTGACGCAGGCGGGGCTGGTCGAGCGCGCCGCGCAGACGATGCAGCTGGAGTTCGCCGGGCTCTCGGCGATGCTGCGCGATTTGCCTCAGGGCAAACGATTGCTGCACCTGCCGTTCTTCCAAGAATCCGACGTGACGTCGGAGAAGGTGTTCAGCCACGCGTCGGCGTACCACCGCATCTGGAACCACGGGCCCAACGAGCCGTCGTTCATCGACTTGCCGCAGTCGGTGATTCACTACCGCGAGGGTCGCGCGCCGGTGACGCGCCCGTGGCCGTGGGAATTTACGCCCGAGAACTACGACAACGCCCTCGAGGGCCCGTCGTACGACTACGTGCTGCTTCGCGGAGAAGGCCCGAGCTTCCCTCCAGCGCCCGGCGCTCTAGGCCCCGCGTGGAAGCTGGAGCGCCGGCAAGATGCGTGGCTGTTGTATTCACGCGTGCCGTGACTCGGCTCACGGGTACACCCGGGCGCCGTCGACCACGGTGAGCTGAACCTTCGCACCCAGGAGCGCTGAGGCGTGGCCCTCGACGGGGTCGACCGGCAGCACGGTGAAGTCAGCGTCGAAGCCCGGAGCGAGCTGGCCGCGCTTCATCTCCGCGAACGAGGCGTACGCCGCGCCAGTGGTGAAGCCCGCGAGCGCCTCGAGCCCGGTGACGCGCTGGCTCGGGTACCAGCCCTGTGCTGGCTGGCCGGAGTGGTCTTGCCGAGTCCGCGCCGCGTACAGGCCCCAGAGCGGGTTCGGGTGCTCCACGGGAAAATCGCTGCCGAACGCGACGTGTGCGCCGGTGTCGAGCACCGAGCGCCACGCATACGCGCCGAGCACTCGGGTGGGCCCAAGCCGCTGCTCCGCCCACGGCAGGTCGCTCGTGGCGTGCGTCGGTTGAAAGCTGGCGATGAGCCCATGTTTCGCGAAGCGCGGAATGTCGGTGGGTGACAGCACCTGCGCGTGCTCCACGCGGTGACGCCCCGCCGGGAGCGACGACAACACGTCGAGCACCAGCGTGTTGGCGCGGTCTCCGATGGCGTGCACGGCGACTTGAAAGCCACGGTCCGCGAAGGCGCGCGCACGGGAGGCGAGCTCGTTGCCTGAGAGCAACAGCAGCCCCGTTTCACCAGGCGCATCGCTGTACGGAGCCGCGAGCGCCGCGCCGCGAGAGCCGAGCGCCCCGTCGGAGAGCAGATTCACCGCGCGCAGCTCGAGGTGACGACCAGTTCCGGGACCTTGCTTCAAGAAGGC
>JAEUJT010000406.1 GCA_016793525.1 Archangium sp.
TCTGCTGCTGCTCGAAGACGCCGTCGTCGTTCGCGTCGCGCAGCGCGGTGATGTGCCCCTCGGTCGCTCCGTCTTTCGACGTCTGAATCGCGACGTAGAGGTCGCCCGACGGGCTGAAGGTGAGGTGCCGCGCGATGCCGAGGTTGTCGGCCGCGATGGTGGCGCAGAGCCCTTGCGGCAAGCCGAGGTCGACCGCCCCCGGGCTGCAGCTGGCCATGCCTCCGTCGAGCGCCCCTCCCCCGCCGCCGCCCGTTCCACCACCGCCGCCGCCACCGGTGGCACCACCGTCAGACGTGTCCAACTTCGGAGTGCACGCTGACATCAGACAGCCGATCACCGCCAAGGAGAGGAGAATTCGCATGGGTGCGGTGGTGAGCAAGGCATGTGCCCTCGGATCCAGCTCGAAGACACGCGGGGTTCCCCTCGGCCAGATCGCCTCACCGGGCGCGCGCGCCTCAGACGTAGCCGGAGCGGCGGCGCAGGCCCCACTCCACGCCCAGCACCGCCACGAAGGCCGCCAGCCAGTACCAGCGGTCCCACAGCGGCTCATCTTTCGAGCGACCAACCTCGACCAGCGGCGGCTCCACCAACGGCAGCTCGTCGAGCGACACGGCCGACGGAGACTCGAAGAAGCGACCGCTCGTCGCCTCGGCCAGCGACTTCAGCAGCGGCGCGTTCACCCGCGCATCGGCGAGCTCAGGCCCCACCGCGCGCACCGCCACCGACTCCGTCGCGTCGCCCAGCAGCTTGCCCTCGCGGGTGGCCTTCGCGGTGACCTTGTAGGCCCCGGCGGGAACGTTCAGCAGCTCGAGGCGCGCGGTGCCGTCGGGCCCGGCCACGGCGCGGCGCTGCTCCACGCGGTGCCCGTCATCGGCGGAGAGCAGCTCAACCTCGAGCTCCGCCCCCGCCGCCGGCTGGTAGTCGGGCGTGCGCGCCACCACCGAAAGCGCGACCGGCTGGCCGGGCTCGACGCTCGGCGGGTCGGCGGAGACGCCCACCGCGGTCAGCTCCGGGTCGCGCACCAGCCACCGCATCGCGTTGCCCCACAGCCGCTCGTAGCTCCGCGTCGGCGCGCCCTTGGCGTGCGCGGTGAAAGCCCAGCGCCAGCTCGCGTCGGTGGTGAGCGCCAGCGCGCGGCCGCGGCCGAACTCCCACAGCGCCAGCAGCGGCGCGTTCTTGCCATCGACGGTGCGAAACGGGTGCTCGAGCAGCGCGGTGGCGCCCGGCCGGAGCCGCGTCACGTTCATGCCCGGGAGCGGCGGCAGCGAGGCCCACACCTCGTCAGACGACGCGTTGCCCGTGGCCAGCGCAGTCATCGGGTGCCGCTGCCCTTCGCGCGTCAGACGCGGCGTGAAGGCGGGCAGCTCGGCGGGCCCGGCGGCTTCGACCGGCAGCACCTCGTCGAACGGCCCCCGCACGGCCCGCGACTCGCCGAAGGTGTGATCGCCTCCGAGGAAAGCCAGCGCCCCGCCGTTTTCGACGTACGAACGAATGTCGCGCTCGTATTCCGACAGCGACACGCCGCGATCGTCGTTGCCGAAGTTCACGATGATGATCAGATCGAACGTGGCGATCTTCTCGCGGAAAATCTCCTCATGCGGGAAGGGGATGAGCGACAGCTCAGTGCGCTCCTCGTTGCGCGACACACCGCTCTCGTCGGTGGAGTTGCGCAAGATGTAGAAGCTGATCAGCTCGACGTTTGCGTCTTGCCGCAGCATGCCGCGCAGAAATCGCTCGTCCCACGAGGGGCGACCGGCGACCAGCAGCACCCGCACCCGGTCGCGAATCACCTTGAGCGAAAACGAGCGCACGTTGTTGTCGGCCACCGCCTCGGTGGGAAAGACCGGCATCGACACGGTGTAGACGAACCGGCCGGTCTGATCGGGCGTGAAGGTGAACTTCACGGTCTGCACTTCGTCGTCGCCGGTGAAGGTGACGCTCTTGGTGCCCACCGTCTGCCCCTCGCGGCGCAACACCACCTGCACTGGCTGGCCCGCGAAGCCTCGGCCACGGAGATCGACCTCTGCGGTGACCGAGCTGCGCACGAAGGCGAAGTCATCGACCCGCACCGCGTCGATGGCCAGGTCGTTCAGCGCGCTCCCGCCCACCGCCACCGTCGACACCGGCACGCCGAGATCGTCGAGCGCCGCTTTGGCCCGCGGGGTCAGCCCCTGCGCGAGCTCGGCGTTGTCGGCGCCGTCGCTCAGCAGCAGCACCCCCGACAGCTTTCGCGCGGCGCTCGCCTCCGACGCGTGGAGCCCGCGCACCACCGCCAGGAGATCGGTGCGGCTCGCCACCGGGGGCTCGGCGCGCAGCGCCTCCGGCGACACCGGCATCAGCTCGGGCGTGAAGCCCGACACCTCGAAGGCGTAGCGGCTGCTCAGCGCCTCGAATGACGGGCCCAGCCTGGTCAGCGCGTCAGCGACCGCCGCCGAGCGCGTGATGCCGCCGGGCTCGACGGGAAACGACATCGACGCCGAGCGGTCGACCAGCACCGCCACCCGGTTCTTCACCCGCGCCACCTGAAGGCGACGCACGCCGGGCTCGAGCACGAAAAACACCGCCGCCAGGCCCGCGAGCAGACGCAGCCCCCACAGCGCCAGCCGCGTTCGCCGCGCCGGCTCGTGGCGCACACCCCAGGCCGCGAGAAGCACGCCGAGCGCGAGGGCCACACTCAGCAGCACCAAGGCCCAGGCCGGCAACGGCGACAGGCTCACCAGCTTCCACGTGTCGACGGTCTCCACGCCCACCCTACCGTCTCCGCTGCATGATCGCCGGCAGGTGCACGGCGTCGTCTTTGTAGTCGAGGCACAGCGCGTACATCGCTACGTTGATGGCCAGCCGCGTGGCCAGCTCGCGCTGCCGCTCTCCCCCCGGAGACACGTCGAACTCGTGTGCGCCCGACTCATCGCGGTTCAAGGCGCCGAACAGGTCGTTCTGCGAATACATGACCGCCGCGCGCTTGCCGACCATGACCGCCTCGAGCGTGCTGCGGTTCAGCGCCCGGCCCGGCGCGGCGTCGAGAATGAAGAAGCTCTTGTACACCACGTGCGCCATGGGCACCGGCGTCAGCGGCGCGTGGGGCAGCACCCGCGCCAGCTCTCGGCGAAACGAGGCGTCGAAGCCCGCTCCGTCTGAGAGGTCGACCGCGTCGACGAAGAGGAACCCACCGTAGGTGAGGTAGCGGCGCAGGTGCTCGACCTCGGCGGTGCTCAGCGGCGCCAGCGGCCCCTCGGACGAGAGGTAGAGAAACGGGTGCTCGAAGAGCGCGGGGCTGTCGAGCTCGAGCGGGCGGGCGTCGAGCACCACCTCTGTCGACGTGCGGCGCTGGAGCTCCCACGCCAACCGCCGAAGGCCCGACACCCGGCTGTCCCACCGACCGGCGTGTTTCACCACCGCGGCCACGAAGCGCGAGTCATTCCCGAACGCGCGCGCCGACAGGGGCGTTCCCAGCGCGGCGGCGAGCAGGTGGCGGCGGGTGAGCAGCGGCAGAGTCACGGGTCAGCGGCCTCGGAGTCGGACTTCGACGCGGCCCACCGTTTCTCACGCGCTCGCTGCGCCTTCGCCTCTTTTTTTCGCGTGGCCTTGGCTCGCCGCTGCTCGTCTTCGACGTCGGGCGGCGGGTGCACGAAGAGTTGGTACACCACCCCGGCGGCCGCGAAGCAGGCGGCGATCGCCGCCACCAGCAGGGGCGCGTCGACGATGCGGGCCAGGGGCGGCAGCCAGGGCAGCAACCCCACCGCGGCGCCCAACACCAGCAGCGCACCACCGAGGAGTGACGTCAGCACCGCCGCGACCACCCGGTGGGCCACCAGCCCCAGCGCCCCGCCCATGATGAAGCCGGGCAAGAACCCCAACAGCCAGTCGGTCTCTCCCGCGAGGGCGCCGGCCAACACGCCACACGGCGCGCCCACCGCGAAGAACACCACCCCGGGGGGGAACACGAGGCCCAGCACCGCCAGCACCGCCGCCGCGCCGATGTTCACCTGCGGAGGCACCTCGGTGATGCCCAGGTGCGGCGCGACCACGGCCACCCACGGCGCGCACGCCAGCCCGAGCGGGGCCGCCACGATGCGGAAGACGAGGCGGCCGTTGCCGCGCCAGAGCAGCAGCACACCAGCGAGCACACCCAGACCACCGGCCCACGCGGGCAGCCGCAACGCCACCTCGAGCCACCGCCGCACCACGTCTGCGAAAGCTCCATCGGAGAGCGAGGGCCACTCGGTCATGCGCTCAGGCCCCGTAGCGGGTGGCGGCCAGGGCCAGCAGGCCTCCGAAGATCGCGATCACCACCGCGGCGAAGATGTACGCGTTGGGCGGCACCTCGGTGCGGCGCACGAGCTCGGCGGCCACGTCTTCGGGCAGCTCCTTCACCGGGGCGACCTCGCTCGACAACACGGCCGAGAGACGCCTGGCGGTGCCCACGTCGTCCGCCGCGCCCTGCCCGGCCAGCACCTGCTTCGCCAACGCCCGGGTCTGCACCATGTCGCCCCGCTCGAACGCCGCGTACGCGCTCGCAAGCGGGCCGGAGGCGCTGCTCCCGTCGGTCGAGTCGGTCTTTTTGTTCGCCTTCGCCATGGCCCACGCATACCGCAGCGTCGAGCACCCGTCGCGGGCCGAAGCGAATCGGGGGTTCAGCCGCCGTTCAGTTCATGGTAGGGCGCGCGCTGCACATGGGTCAGCCGAAGCGAAAAGAGAGAGAGACCGAAGCCGGCGAAACAGCCGAGGCTTCGTCGTCGAGCGACGCCACCTGGGTTCGGCCCGCGCCGCTGTCCGGCCTGGGGTTGGGGGTCGTGCTCGGGCTCATCGCGCTGCTGAACCTGCCGATGCTTCACTACTTTCTCTTTCGCGGTCGGGCCGAGGCCACGGCGGCGGTGCCGTACACCAACGACTTCTCCGACCCGGCGTCGATCGACCGCGACTTCTTCTCCACCGGCGGTCATTGGCGCCTGGTGAACGGCGAGCTGCTCGCCCCCGGGGTGAAGAACAACCCGCTCTGGCTGAAGGCGAAGCTGCCGCAGAACGTGGCGGTCGAGTTCGACGTGCGCTCCATGTCGCAAGAAGGCGACATCAAGGCCGAGATCTTCGGCGACGGCTCCGACCACGCCTCGGGCTACGTGCTCATTCACGGCGGCTGGAACAACACCCAGTCGGTCATTGCGCGGCTCGACGAACACGGGCAGTCGCTGACCCTGCTCGAGGCCGAAGCGGCGCGGGTCACCAACGGCGCGTCGAGCGACCTGGTGCAGTCGGGCGTGTACCGGGCCAACACCCGGGTGCGCCGCGAGCTGTCGCACGCTCC
>JAEUJT010000336.1 GCA_016793525.1 Archangium sp.
CGGTGACACCCATCGCACCGGTCGCTCCGGTCACGCCGTTCAACCCCTCGACGCCCGCGTCACCCGTCGCGCCGATCATGCCCGTGGCGCCGTTGACTCCCGCCGCTCCGGTGGGGCCCGTCGCGCCGGTCGCTCCGGCCGCGCCCGTTGGCCCCGTGGGGCCTTGCTCGCCTGCCGGTCCCTGCGCGCCTGGCGGCGTTGCGCAGGCCCCCAGCGCCAACGCGATCACGATTCCAGTGATGACTCGAGACATGTGGGCTTTCCCCCTCGGAAACACAGATTGAAACGCGAACGCGTCAACTCACCATGCCGTTGGGCGGTAGTCCTTCAAGAAACGCCCGAATGACGGCTCGGCGCCGTTCGCCACGGTGAAGATGGGGTCCACCACGCGCGCTGCGCCGTCGACGATGTCGAGCGGGGGCTGAAAGCCAAGGTCGTCTTTCTTCCGCGCCGCGTGCTGCGCCGGGTCTTCGTCGGTCACCCACCCGGTGTCGACCGCGTTCATCACGATGCCGTCTTTCGCGTAATCGGGCGCGGAGGTGAGCGTCATCATGTTGAGCGCCGCCTTCGCCATGTTCGTGTGCGGGTGTTTGTCGGTTTTTGTGCCGCGCGAAAAGCTGCCCTCCATCGCCGACACGTTCACCACGTGTTTCACCCCGGGAGAGCTGCGCATCAGCCCGCGCAGTCGGCCGGCGAGAATGAAGGGCGCCACCGCGTTCACCAGCTGCACCTCGAGCAGCTCCGGCGTCGAGACCTCGTCGAGCGTCATGCGCCAGCTGTTCATCGTGCGCAGGTCGACCTGTTGGAGGTCTGCGTCGAGCTTCCCCACGGGAAACGCCTCGAGCCCGTACGCCGCGTCATCGTAGGTGTAGCGAACCTGGGAGAGCTTGGCCGAGGCCACCACCCCCGCGCCCGCCTGCTTCCCCACGTGCCACGCGGAGAGACCCGTGACGTCGGGCCCCGCGCCGCTCCCGAGCGAGCCGTGGCCGCGCACGTCGTTGAGGCACGCCTCGCGCGCGAGGAGCAGGTGCTGCGCGCGTTCGGGCAGCTTGGCCAGCGGCGATTCTTCGACGTTCATCAGGTGCGAGAAAAAACCGACCGGCCGCCGCACCGTCTGCGCCGCGTTGTTGATCAGGAAGTCGAGGCGAGGGAGGCGCTGAGACAGCCACCGCGCGAACAACTCGACCGACGGCGAGTGGCGCAGATCGAGCCCGTGGATCTCGAGCCTGTCTTTCCACACCTCGTAGTCGGGCTCGTTCGCGTACCGCACCGCCGCGTCGTGGGGGAACCGGGTGCTCACCAGCACATGCACGCCCGCGCGGAGCAGCATCAGCGCCGCCTGCGCGCCGATCTTCAGCCGCGCTCCGGTGATCAACGCGTACGTGCCGTCGAGCTTCGCCGTTTGGAACCGCTTGGCGTAGTTGAAGTCGCCGCAGGTCGGGCACATCGCGTCGTAGAAGTGGTGCAGGGTGCGGTACTCGACCTTGCACACGTAGCAGTGCCGCGCCTTCTCCAGCGTCGGCCCGGTCGCTTCCCCCGCCGGCAACACCCGCTGCGGAGCGGTGAAGACCGCCTGCTGCCTCGCCACGCGAATCGCCGTGCTCTCCTTCGCCTGGCGATCGTTGTGCTGTCGCTGCTGCTGGCGCTCGCGCCGGAGCGCCTTGGTGAAGGCCTGAAGCTCGTGCCGAATCGGCTTCGCCACCCGCCCCGCCGCCACGAGGAGCGCCTTGCGCGTCGGCTCATCGACCCCCGTCAGCACGCTCCGATCGGCCACCACCGCCTCGAGCAGCTCGGTGGCGGCGCGCACCTCGTCGGCGCTGACGGACTTGCGGGGAGGAGGAGACATGTAGGTCTCTTACCTCCATCACCCGGGGGCCCGACGAAAAAGGGGAGGCGCGTTTCGCGACAGGTTCGACGTCGCTTGGTAGAGAATCGAGCTGCCCATGCAGGCGTGCCCTCACTGCGGTACCGCGAACCAGCCTGGCGCCAAGTTCTGCACCCACTGCGGGAAAGCACTTGCCGCCGAAGGCCCAGATCCGCTCATCGGGCGGAACGTCGGCGCTTACAAGATCCTCTCGGTCATCGGCGCCGGCGGCATGGGCCGCGTCTACAAGGCGCAGCAGACCAAGCTGCAGCGCATCGTCTGCGTGAAGACGCTGCTGCCCGAGCTGGCGAATGATCCGGCCGTGGTCACCCGGTTCGAGCGCGAAGGCGTGGCCACCGCGCTCATTCGCCACCCGAACATCGTCGGCATCTTCGATTTCGGTCGCACCGAAGACAACATCCTCTACATCGCGATGGAGTACGTCGAAGGCCGCACGATGCGCACGATTCTGCGCACCGAGTCGCCGACGCCGGCCCGCCGCGCCATCAACCTCACCGAGCAGATCCTCGCCGCGCTCGACGAAGCGCACGCCAGCGGCGTGGTGCACCGCGATCTCAAGCCCGCCAACGTGCTCGTCTCCAAGCAGCGCGACGGCACCGAGGTGGTGAAGGTCGTCGACTTCGGTATCGCCAAGCTCGTCGGCGGCAAGTCCGACGAAGAAATGAGCCTCACCCGCACCGGCATGATGGTCGGCAGCTTGGGCTACATGGCGCCCGAGCAGATAATGGGCAACGACGTCGGCGGAGGCGCCGACCTCTACGCCGCGGGCGTCATTCTCTGGGAGCTGCTCGTCGGTCGCCGCCTCTTCACCGGCAAGTCCGAGCTCGAGCTTGCGCAGAAGCACACCACGCTCGCGCCCGAATCTCCGTCGGCGGTCGCCTCGCTGCCGATTCCCGCCGGCCTCGACGAGGTGGTGCTCAAGTCGCTCGAGAAGACGCCCGAGCGCCGCTACCAGACGGCCCGGGAATTCCGAGACGCGCTCGAGCACGTCACCGCCTCGGAGTGGGGCGGCAACACCCCGTCGTCGGGCGTGCGCGGCATCTCGAACTCCGGCGTGCGCGGCGCTTTCATGGGCCCCGACACCGCGTCGAGATCGCGCCCGTCTGAATCGGCGTTGATCGGCCTCCGCGGCGTGGTGCCCGATCAGCTGCTCGCCTACGCCACCGAGCTGCCGAAACACGTCGTCGGCACCGAGAAGCGGCTGCTCACCGTCGCGTACGGCGAGCTCTCGGGCCAGTCGGCGCTGTCAGAGGCCATCGGCGCCCCGGCGATGAAGTCGACCCTTCAGTCGCTCGGTGAGGAGTTCATCGCCTGCGTCACCCGCCACGAAGGGCGCGCCGAGCGGCTCCCGGGCGCGGGCTTCGTCATCGTCTTCGGCCTGCTCAACCCGCACGAAGACGACCCCCAGCGCGCGGTCAACGCCTGCTTCGAGATGCTCGCCGCGGTTGAGACGGCGAACCGACGGGTGCCCAAGCCGCTCCAGCTGCGCATCGGCATTCACGCCGCCACCGTCACCAGCGCGTACGACGAGAGCAGCCTGTCTGACTCACTCGGCGTGGCCGAGGTGGTCGCCGTCTCGCGCCGAATTCTCAGCACCGTCGGCAGCGGCTCGATCATCGGCAGCAAGCCGCTCGAGAAGCTGGTGCGCGCGCACGTGCAGGGCTCGGAGCGCGAGGTCGTCGTCAACGGGCAGAAGCAAGAGCCCGTGTTCGAGCTCACCGGGCTCGCCGAGCGCACCGAGTTTCGCAAGGGCCTCATCGGCCGCACCAGCGAGGTCAACACCCTGGCCGCGCTGGTCGAAGTGGTGCGCAACCGCAAGCCCGCCGGCATGCTCCTCGTCGGCGCGCCGGGGTACGGCAAGACGCGCATGCTCGCCGAGGCCGCCACCTTGGCCAAGCGCGCGGGCCTCACGCCGCTGTCGGCGCGCGGCGGAAGAACGTTCGGGAACGCCCCGTACGACGTCGTTCGCCAGCTCCTCCAGTCGCTCATGGAGCGCACCGCGCGCAGCGGCGGCACGCTGCCCAACGCCACCTCGCCGTATGCCGGTCTCTCCGGCCTCGGCATCTCGCCCATCGACGTGATGCGCATCGAGAAGCTCTTCGCCGCGACGGTGAAGGTGGGCGAAGCGACCGGGTCGCCCAAAGAAGACGACGTGGCGAGAGATCGCGCCGCGCTGTTGATGGCGTTCGATCGCGCCTCGGCCCGCGGGCCCATCTTGTTGCTGGTCGACGACTACCACCTGGCCGACGAGGTCTCGCGCGACCTGATCGACGAGCTCCAGCGCCGCGCCAGCAAACACCCGTTCGGCTTCATCGCCACCGCGCGCCCGGGCGACATCTCCAAGCTCGCGCCGAAGCTCAAGCGCATGGAACTGTCGGCCTTCGACGAGGCCACCACCTCGGCGATGGTGACCTCGCTCCTCGGCTCCGGCACCCCGAGCGCCAAGCTGGTCGAGTTCATTCAGAACCGCTCCGACGGCAACCCCTTCTTCATCGAAGAGCTGGTGCATTCGCTGATCGAGACCACCTCGGTGCAGCAGGTTGGGCAGGAGTGGGAGCTTCAGCCCAACGCGTCAGAGGCCGTGCCCGAGGCGCTGGCCATGGTCGTGTCGGCTCGGGTCGAGCGGGTCAGCGCCGGCGCGCGTTCGCTGCTGCGGGTGGGCGCGGTCATCGGGCGAACGTTCCAGGCCGATCTCGCCGCCGCCGCGTCGTCGGAGACGGTCGACGCCAAGGTCGCCGTCGAAGAATGTGTGCGCCGCGGGCTGCTGGTGAACACCGATCAACCCGGCCAGGTGCGCTTCGAGCAGAGCCTCCTCCACGAGGTGATGCTGCAGCGGCTCACCAGCATCGATCTCAAGTACCTCCACCAGCGGGTGGCCGAGGCGCTGGAGCGCGGCACCAGCAGCGGCGAGATGCCGTACGAGGCGATGTCGAAGCACTTCCTCGCCGCCGAGCAGGTGCGCAAGGCCATTCGCTACCTCCGCCTGGCCGCCGATCGCCACTTCGAGCGCGGCGCCTTCGTCAGCGCGGTCGACAACTACAAGCAGTGCCTCGATCTCGCGCGAAAAGAGGCCGCCAAGTCGGGCGCCCCGTCAGAGCAGATGGTGGCTCAGCTCCTCGACATCTGCGGGCGCACCATGGCCGCGCAGATCATGGTCGCGCCAGATCAAGCGCTCACCACCTTCGCCGAGGTCGTCCCCGGCATCCCGTCGGCGCTCGGGGGGGCCACTCGCGCCGAGCCGCTCCACCAGAAGGGCATCGCCCTCACCAAGCTCTCCCGCTACGGCGAGGCCGAAGCCGCGCTCAAAGAGGCGCTCCAACACGTCGCCTCGGGTGAGCCCGCCACGCTCGTCGCGCATATTCGCTCCGACTTGGCCAACACGCTGGAGGCAAAAGGTGACCTCAGCGGAGCCACCACGTTGCTCCTCGACGGCCTCAAGCTGGTCAGCACCAAGAAGGTCAAAGACGACCACCTTCTCTGGCAATACCTCAATGGTCTTGGGCGCTTGCATCTTCGGGCGGGCAAGGTGCAGCCGGCCGAGGAGTTCTTCGAGAACGCCCGCAACCGAGCCAAACAAGTACAGAGCGCGGTGGGCGAGTCGAAGGCGATCGCCAACCTCGCGGTGGCCCGTGCCCAGCGCGGTGACGCTGCGTCGGCGTTGGCCCTGTTCAGCGAAGCGCTCGAGCTGGCCGAGAAAGCGGGTGACCGGCTCGGAGCCCTCCGCGTGCTCTACAACCGCGCCCGGGTGCTGATGAAGAGCAACCCGCCCAAGGCCATGGCCGACCTCGAGACCGTGGTCGAAGAGGCCCGCGACATCGGCTGGCGCGAAGGTGAAGGGCTGGCCTCGCGCGCCCAGCAAGAATTTGCCGTGAAGTGACATTTTCGAGCCGTGGTGCGTTGGGGTAGGGTGGCCGAATGACGATTATCGGCCTGCGCAAGCAAGAGAAGCGCATCACCTCCGACAACAAAATCGACCGCAGCGAAGCCAAGTCTCTCATCGAGAAGGGCAAGGTCAGCGGGGCCATCAGCAAGCGCGAGCTGCGCGAGATCAAGGCGATCTACGACCGCAACCTCAGCAAGATGGACGAGGGTGCGCGCTACGAGTTCGAGTCGCTCCTCGGCCTCTCGCCGAAGCCGGCCCGCCCCGTCGGTCTGGGCGTCATCGGCGTGGTGAAGGGCGTCGAAGGCGCCAAGTTCGACGACGACACCGTGTTCCTCGGTCGCGACGGCTCGGTACACGGCAGCACCGAGGTGCCCGCGTACACCCGCGGCTACGTGGCGACGAAGACCGGCCCCCTGCGCAAACAGAACGGCAGCACCGCGCCGGCCTCCAGTGTGCTCACCGCCGCCGAGCAGGAGAAGCTGAAGGCCACCACGCCGGG
>JAEUJT010000436.1 GCA_016793525.1 Archangium sp.
TAGGTCCCAGACAGGGTCTGCAGCGTTCTCAACGAGGGGTCGGTCGCGACGCAGGCAGTGGAAGCGAGAAGGAGGAACGGCAGGACAACGGCGGTGCATTTCAACATGGGTCTCTCCTGTGTTTGGAGCGATGGTCGCTCAGCACGCAGACGGCCCAACGCGCCCCGAAAAGACTTTTCTCGCCATGTCCGTTGGCGCAGCGCTCACACGTCTTGCGGTCGCAGCGTCTGGCTGCGCCCACCGTTCTTTCAAAAGGGAGTCCCCCATGCACTTCATGCTGCTGTTCAACTCGCCGCTCTCAGACCTCGAGCGAAAACGCGACGACCCCGACTCGACCGCACACTGGGAAGCGTGGCGCGCCTACATCACCGCCCTCAACGATGCGGGGGTCGTTCGCCGCGGCGACGCGTTGACGCCTCCAACGATGGCGACAACCGTTCGGGTTCGCGAAGGGCGCCGGCAGATCCACGACGGGCCGTTCGCCGACACCAAAGAGATGTTGGGCGGGTACGTCGTCATCGACGTCGCCTCGCTCGACGAAGCCCTTGAATGGGCCGCCCGCAGCCCGAGCAGTCGGCTCGGGAGCACCGAAATCAGACCCGTCGATGGCGTGGGTGCCGGTCAACGTGTCGGCTGACGCAAAGAGCGCCGCCGAGCTCACCGCGCGCACGAGCTATGGCCGGCTGCTGGCTCGCCTCACCCGCCAGACCGGCAACCTCGCGGCGGCCGAAGACGCTCTGGCCGACGCCTTCGCGCAGGCGCTGACGTCTTGGCCGGTGACGGGGGTGCCTGACTCGCCCGAACACTGGCTGCTCACCGTCTCGCGTCGACGGGTGTTCGATGCGTCGCGCCACAACAGCGTTCGCTCGAAGCCAGAGGTGCTGGCGGCGCTCGCCTCAGCCGAGGGCACCGAGCCCGCCGCTGACGGGGTTCACGACGACCGATTGCGACTGATGCTCGTGTGTGCGCACCCGGCCATTGATGAGGCCGTTCGGCCAGCGTTGATCTTGCAGGTCGTGCTCGGGCTCGAGGCCCAACAGATGTCGAGCGCCTTTCTCGTCAGCACCGATACGCTCACCAAGCGCCTCGTGCGCGCGAAGGCGAAAATCAAGGCGAACGGGCTGCGGTTCGAAGAGCCGGCGCCCGAAGATCTGCCAGCTCGGCTCGCCGTGCTGCTCGAGGCCATCTATGCGGCGTACTTTCTCGGGAAGGAGGGCGCGGTCGCTGACGGCGACCCGAGCGATACGCTGAGGCGCGAGGCCGTCTACCTTGCGAACGTCGTTGCCTCGGCGCTCCCCGAAGAGCCTGAGGCCCTCGGGTTTCTCGCTTTGCTCTCGTTTCTCGACGCGCGGAGGGAGGCCCAGACCTCGGCTGGGCTCTTCGTACCGTTGCTCGAGCAGCGCCCCGCAACGTGGGACCTGGCGCTGATCACCCGAGGCAACGAGCTGTTGAGCCACGCCTCGAAGGCGCGACGCTTGGGCCCATTTCAACTCGAGGCCGCGATTCAAGCCGCACATTGTTACCGGGCCAAATCGGGCGAGGTGCCGTGGAAGGAGATCACCCAGCTCTACGCCACCCTCATCGAGCACTACCCCACCATCGGTGCGCGCGTGGGCCACGCGGTCGCCCTCGCCAGCGCAGAGCGGGCGCCGATCGCCGGGCTGACGTTGCTGTCTGCCATTCCCCCGGCTGATGTTCGCAGCTACCAACCGTACTGGGTGGCGCGCGCATACCTGTGCGAGCTCGCCGGAGACCTCGCCGCAAGCCGCGAGGCCTTGACCCGCGCCATCGGCCTCACGAACCACCCCCGGCTGCACCAGTTCCTCCAGCATCGACTCGCGGCGCTTGGCCGAGTGATGTGAGCGCGCACGGTGCGGCAGCGCGCCGCACTCAAGGCTCGCGCTCGAGGTTTTTCGGGGCTGGCGCTGTTCTGGTGAAACACATTCGCGCCTCGCCCGTCATGTGGATCAAGGGGGGCACGTGCCCCCTTCGTTTTCACCCACTGCTCGAGGAACGCCCCATGAAATCACTGCTGATTGCGCTCATCTGTGTGCTGTCGACCGCTGCTTTCGCCGAAGAGAAGCCGGCCAAACCGACTGAAGCCAAGAAGACCGAGGCCAAGGCGGCGCCCAAAGACATCGTCGATACGGCGGTGGCTGCGGGTTCCTTCAAGACGCTCGCGACCGCGTTGACCGAGGCCGGCCTCATCGAGACGCTGAAGGGGCCCGGCCCGTTCACCGTGTTCGCGCCGACCGATGAAGCCTTCGCCAAAGTGCCGAAGAAAGATCTCGAGGCGCTGCTCAAAGACAAGAAGAAGCTGGCCGCGGTGCTCACGTACCACGTGGTTGCGGGCAAGGTGATGGCCGCAGATGTCGTGAAGCTCAAAGACGGCTCGAAGGTGAAGACCGTCGAGGGCCGCGAGCTGACCGTCGGCAACAAGGGCGGCAAGGTGACGGTCGACGCCGCCAACGTCACCTCGACGGACATCGAGGCTTCAAACGGAGTCATTCACGTCATCGACTCCGTGATTCTGCCCAAGTAACTGGGCACGATTCGCCGACTGCGGTCAGGTCGGCAGTGCGAGACCTGGCTTCGACACGACGACGTCGCCGATGACCAGGTAGTCCATGTCGGCGCGGGCGAAGCTGTCGACCGCGTCGTGCGGCGTGCACACCATGGGCTCGCCCTTGATGTTGAACGAGGTGTTGATGAGCACCGGGTGGCCCGTCTCCGCCTGAAACGCCTCGAGCAGCGAGCGCATCTCGGGGTTTTCGGTGCGGTTGATGGTCTGAATGCGCACCGTCTGGTCGACGTGGGTGATGGCCGGCAGCACCGGCTGAAACTCGGGCCGCACGTTGTAGACCAGCAGCATGTACGGGTTGGGGCGGTCGCCGTCGAAGTAGCGGCCGCACACCTCCTCAAACACCATCGCCGCGAAGGGCCTGAACGTCTCGCGGAACTTCACGCGCTCATTCAGCGTGTCTTTCATGTGGGCCTTGAGCGGCGTGGCCAAGATGCTGCGGTTCCCCAACGCGCGGGGGCCGAACTCGGAGCGCCCCTGGAACCACGCGACGATGTCTCCGGTCGCCAGCCGCTTGGCGATGAAGGCGTTGCGGCGCTCGCCGGCGCGCACGAAGGGCAGGCCGCTCTTTTCCACCGCGGAGAGGCACTCTGCGTCGCTGTACGCCGGCCCGAGAAAGGCGGAGGTCATCACGTCGGTGCGTGGCCGGTCGAGCAGCACGTGCTCCACGTAGAGCGCGGCGCCGAGCGACGTGCCGGAGTCGCCCGCGGCGGGCTGAATGAAGATGTCGTCGAACACGCCCTCGCGCGCCAACATGCCGTTGGTGACGCTGTTGAGCGAGACGCCGCCGGCCATACACAGCTTCTTCGCGCCGGTGGCCTTTCGGAGGTGGCGTGCCAGGTGGAAGACCACGTCTTCCACCACGCGCTGCGCGGCTGACGCGATGTCGAGCTCGTGCTCCGTCCAGTCGCTGCCTTTGTCTTTCGCGCCGCCAACCTTCGAGGGCCCGAAGGCCTCGAGAAACTTCGGGGAGACGCCCGTCTTTCGCGAGTAGTGGTAGCTGAAATACGACATGTCGACCTCGAAGCCGCCGTCGGGCGTGAGGCGAACGAGCTCCTTCATCTTTCGGTACACGGCGGTGTCGCGGCGGCCGTACGAGGCGAGGCCCATGAGCTTGCCGGGGCCTTCGATGAGCGCGAAGCCGACGTGGCGCGACACCGCTTGGTAAAATGCGCCGAGCGAGTGCGGCGTGTCGATGGTGCGCAGCCGGCGAATCGAGCGGCCCTGCCCGTGCGCCAACATCGCGGTCGTCCACTCTCCGGCGCCGTCGACGGTGAGAATCGCCGCGTCGTCGAAGGGCGAGCAGAGAAACGTGCTCGCTGCATGGCAGAGGTGGTGCTCGAGCAGGTGGAACTGAAAGCGCGGCTTCGTCGAGGTGGGAAACGCCTCGCGCAGCGTGTCGGGGAGCCGCCGCATCTGCCCGAGGTAGTTCAGCATTCCCAGGTTCTCTTCGACGGTGAAGTGGCGCTGCTCCCACAGCAGCTGTGGCACCTTGCCGAGGAACTTCCACAAGAACTCGGGCACGTGGGCGTACGAGAGTGACGGCTTCCAGAAGAAGGCGACGTGGTCGAGGTCGGCCAGGGTCAGGCCTCCGTGCGCAAGCGCGGCGCCGATGGCCTTGGCGGGGAACCGGCCGTCGTGCTTCTTGCGGCTGAGCCGCTCTTCTTCGACGGCGAAGACAATTTTCCCGTCGCGCACCAGCGTCGCGGCGGAGTCGTGGCCGAAGGCGTTGAAACCGAGAATGTTCATGGCTTCCCCTGTTTCAGCGCGACCGCGAGGTTGTTCTGGGCGATGGCGAGCGACGCGTCGAGCGCGAGCGCCTGCTGGCACGCGGCGGTGGCGTCGCTCCACCGGCGGAGCTGGTTCGACGCCGCGCAGATGTTGTTGAAGGCCAACGCGCTCCGCGGCTCGAGCCGGAGCGCGGTCTGCGCGGCCTCGATGGCCAGCGGGTACTGCTGGTTGAGGTAGTAGGCGAGGCTGAGGTCGAGGTAGCGCGCCGGCGTCGGGTCGCGCTCGGCTTCGGCGCGGGCCGCGCGGGTGCGCTCGGCCTGGGCCGCCAGCGGGCGGAGCTGCTGCTCGAGGCTCACCAGCTTCGTGTGGCGCGGGCTCACCGCCAACCCGCCGCGCACCCTGTCGACGGCCTCTTCGATGCGCCCTCGGCCCCGCAGCCACTCGGCGAAGTAGCTGTAGACCTCGGGCGTTCGGGGGTCGAGCTCAACCGCCCGCGTAAAGTTGCGCTCCGCCTCTTCGTGCCGGTCGAGCACGCCCTGAACGATGGCCAGGTTGATGTACACGTAGGCGTAGTTGGGGGTGAGCCCTTGGGCGCGGTTCAACGCCGCCTCGGCCTCGCCCCAGCGCGCGCGCGCCATCAACGCGGTGCCGGCATTCATGTGGTTGCGGCCCTGGTTGGGCGCCTTCTGCGCCGCTTCGGTCCACAGCGCGACGCTGTCGCCCCACACCTCGTTGCGGCGGTGCGTGCCCCAGGTATGCGCGAGCAGCAGCGCGACAGGCACGCCGACGGCGACACCTCGGCGGAGCGGTGAGGCCCCCTCCGGCCACATCACCAACGCCCACGCCCACACCACCGCGAGGCACAGCCCCACCGAGCCGAAGAACGGCCGGTGGTCGTTCAACACCTCCGCCAGCGGCACCAAGCTCGTGGGCAACAACGTGAGGAGGAACCACAGCAGCCCGAACGCCACCGGCCGCCACGCGGGAAACTGCGCACACCGCCAGGCGATGGCCACCAGCGCGGCGAGGAAAAGCACCCCGGCGTAGACGCGGTCGTCGGAGAACGACTCCACCACCCGCCAGTCGGTGTCGATGACCAGGTTGAGCGGGAGAATGAAGTTGCCCACGTAGTGCAGCACCACGAAGGGCTGGGTCGCGATGTAGTGCAGCGTGTCGGGCGCCCCGGAGAACCAGGTGGCCGGCGTCATGTACCGCGACCAGGCGATGAGCAGCACCGCCACCACCGCGCTCGGGAGCACCGCCCGCACGATGCGCTTCACGTCGAGCGTCGCGTTCGCTTCGAAGAGCCAAGTGTACAGGCCGATGAGCGCCACCAACATCACCGCGGGCTCCTTGATGAAGAAGCCCACCGCGAGAAAAAGCAGGTCGACGCCCACCGCCTTGCCCTTCGGCCACCCAAGCCGCACCACGAAGGCCAGCAGCACCATCAACGTCGACGCCGAGTCGGAGCGCGCGCTGATGTAGTTGATGGTCTCCGCGTTGGCGGTGAGCACGCCGAAGAAGGTCGCCGCGCACAGGGCCCACCAGGCATTCGACGGGCTCGGCCGCGCCAGGTCAAACAGGTGCCGAAAGACAAAGAAACACGCCACGCAGAGCACCAGGAAGCTGAGAAAGATGCTGCGGTGGAACGCCACCGCGCGCGGCTCGCCCGTGCCTCCGAGCGCCACGTCGATGGCGTGCAACGTGACCACGCCCGGCCGGTACGCCTGGTGCGTGGGCAGGCTGCTGGTGAGCGTCGCGTCGACGAAGAACCGTGGAATGTTGGCGAGGCTGCGAATGGCCTCGTTGTTCTGAATGGTGTGCGCGTCGTCGAACTGAAAGTCGTTCTGAAAGTGGTTCGCGTACGCGCCACAGACCAACGCGACAGCAGCAACCGCCGCGATGATGAAACGCCCCCGGGTCCAAGCCATGCGCCTTCTTGCCACCCTGCCCGTGCGCCGCAAGGCCCGTGCGCTACACTGTCGCGCATGCTCGCTCCGCGCGTGGTGGTGGTGGCGCTGCTGGTCCTCGCTCCCGGCTGCAAACGAGACGGCGCGAAGCGCATCGAAGAGGCCCAGAAGAAGCGCAACGCCGAGAAGAAGGCCTATGAAGACGCGAAAGAGGCGAAGGCCAAGTCCGGCATGAAAGACCTCGAGCGCGCGCAACTCGAGCCCTTCTGGGACGCTCCGGAGTACCGCCGCGTCACCAACGGCCGGCCCTGCCCCGACGGGCTGTGGTCGCTCTTCCCCGAGACGCCTGGCGAAGGCGCCGAGCAACAGGCCAACGAAGCGAAGCGGGCGGCGCTGCTCGAGCAGTCGCGCGCGGCGACGTTCGTGGCCGTGTTGCACGCGGGCAGCGGCGTCGAGGTGCGGCCGTACAACGCGAAGAAGAAGCGCATCACGGTCGAAGTCGACGGCCTGGTGGAGTGCACCGACGGGCTCGGCGTGGTGTCGCTCGCGTGGGGAGACCCCGCCAAGCCGTACCGAGAGAAGCAGCCCGACGACGACGAGGGTGAGCTGCCGATGACCAGCGTGTGGCGCGCCCAGCCGCTCGTGTTCCACCTGCCCTTCGCCACCGCCGCCGAGGCGAAGGCCTTTCTCGACGCCAACCGGGTGAGCCTCGACGCGCGGCTCGTCTTCACCCTGGGCAAGGTCGAGCTCGACAAGAAGATGCACAAGGCCGTGTCGCGTGACGACGACGCTCCGCCGCAGATGGTCGACTACGGCGCCGGCCGCCTGGCCCATGTGACGCTCACCGGCGTTCGACTGGCGACCGACCACGAGAAGACGCAGCTCGCGGAGCAGCGAAAGAAGTAGCATCACGCGCATGCGAATCGCGGTGGTGGTGACCGTCATCTCCCTCGCAGCCTGCCGTTCGTTGGACCTGCCCGAGCCACCTGGGCCCGTGCTTCCGGGGACCGTGAGCGGCCGCACCGTGGTCGCCGTTCCTGGCCGGCCCGCCCCCGTCTCCGCTGGGGGCGCCGAGGTCGCGCTGCTCGAGTCGGGGCAAGGCACCACCGCCGACGCCACCGGCGCGTTCCGCCTCGAGGGCATTCGCAAAGAGGCCGGCACCCTCCTCTTTCGCTTCGACAGCGACGGCGACGGGACGTTCGACAAACAGAAGGTGCTGTCGCTCGAGGCGCTCAAGGCCGGGCCGGGAAAAGACGTGAGTCTGGGCGACGTGGTGCTGGTGGAGAACGCGCAGCTCCGCGGCAAGGTGCTGCGCAGTGACGTGTCGACCACTGCTGGCCACGCGGGCACGCTCGTCTTCGTTCCCGAAGGCCCGTTCACCGCGCTGTCTGCCGACGACGGGAGCTACCTCTTCACCGACCTCCCGGCGGGCACGTTGAACGTCTCGTTCTTCCGCGCTGGCTACGTGTCGCAGGGCGTCGCCGAGGTGCAGCTCACCGCCGGCCAGACGCTGACGCTGCGCGACCTCGCCTTGGAGCCGCAGCCTGGCGCGACGCCGCCGCCCGCGACCGTGACGGGCCGGGTGATGACCTCGGCTGGGCAGCCGGTGACCGACGCTCGCCTCATGCTCATCGCCAGCACGGGCCAGGAGACGACCGCTTCCACCGACACCGACGGCGCGTTCCGCTTCTCGGTGGAGCCGCAGGTGTATTCGCTGAGGCTCACCGCGGGCGCGACGTCGGGCGTGGTGCTGCGCAACGTGCTGCTGCTGCCCGGCGCGCGCGATTTGGGAGATCTCATCATCGACCACCTCGTCACCACCACGGGGGGAGGCGCCGGCGGCGGCGGTGGGGCCATGATGCCCATCGACGCGGGCGCCGACGATGCGGGCGCTCCGAGCGACGCGGGCACGAGCGACGCCGGCCCGTCTGACGCCGGGTTCGAACTTGATGCGGGAGGCGCCACTGACGCCGGCGGCTTCGATGCCGGGGTGATTGATGCTGGCCCGATGGATGCGCCCGACGCTGGATCCGACGCGGGGAGCCCAGTCGACGCGGGCGCTCCGACCGATGCCGGAGCCCTCGACGCAGGCGGCGCCGACGCCGGCAGCGGCTCCGACGCGGGCCTTCAACTCGCGACACCTCCGGTCGCGGTGACGCCTGCGGCGACCGTGGTGCGCGTGGGCGCGACGAACGCCCGACTCGACGGCACGGGGAGCTTCGACCCACTCGACGCGGGGCCCCTCCTCTTCGAGTGGACCGAAGAGAGCGACGCGGGAATCGTGCTGAGCGCGAACAACTCGCTCTTGGCGCAGACCCCGACCTTCACCGCGCCGGCCTCGCCCACCACGCTCCGCTTCTCTCTGCGCGTGACGAACCAGCGTGGCCTCACGTCGGCGCCCGCTTCCACTCAGGTCGAGGTGCGGCACCCGCCCCAGGCGCACGTCATGCCGACGTCGTTGCTGATGAAGGTGGGCACGACCGCCGTTCTCTCGGCGGCCACGAGCACCGACGCGTCGGGCAGCCCCTTGAGCTTCACCTGGAGCGTCGTCTCTGGCGCGGTGGCCCTGTCGTCAACCACCGGGCCCGCGGTGACCGTGACCGCGCCTGGCGCTCCGGGCGCCGCGACGGTGCGGGTGGTGGTGTCGACCGTGGCGCTCTCGGCGGAGCCACTCGAGGTGCCCATCGTCATCGACGCCGTCGGCTCGACCGTGGCCACGGTGACGCTGGCGCCATTGACGCAGGTGGTGGGCCTGGGCGCGCCGGTGGTCATCAGCGCGAGCGCGACGTCGAGCAACGCCGCCGAGACGTTCACCTATTCGTGGGTGCGCACGTCGGGGCCCGTGGTGTCGCTCAGCGGCGACACGACGTCGGTGCTCGGCTTCACCGCGCCGATGACGTCGGCGTCGATGTCGTACCAGGTGACTGCCACCGGGAGCGCCGGCGCGTCGGGTGTCGCGGTGGCCTCGGTGAACGTCGAAGACCGCACCCCGCCGCAGCTCGTGTCGTCAGACCCGATCGATGCCGTCGGCGCCGCGGGCGGCTGGTACGCGCTCACCGCCACCTTCGACGAACCGTTGGATCCATCGACCGTCACCACGTCGACGGTGAAGCTGTGGCAGGGGAGCATCGAGCAGCCCATCGACGTTGAATGGCTCGCCGCGCCTCGCACCATTCGCGCCACACCGCGGGTGCCGCTCGTCTCAGGCCAGGCATACACCTTCGTGCTCGGCGCCTTGATGGACGCGTCGGCGGCGCACAACCTCTTTCCCGGCCGCACCATCGCCTTCAACGCGCGCAGCCCGCGCTTCACCGCATGGGGCCTTCCACAGGGGCCACACCCGTATTCGATGTGCCCTGGCATCTCGGTGTCTTCGACCGAAACGTGGGTCCAATACACGAACAGCACCAACAACCCACGCACCACGCGGCCGGAGCTGAGCGACGGCGGCGTGCAGGCAGACATCTCCTTCGGGAGCCAGAGCACGTGTTCGGAAAATCGCCACGGCTTCGTCGTCAACGACACGCCGGTGCTCAACCTCGCGGCCTCAGGCCAGCGGGTGTGGCAGCGCGCCACGAGCACCAGCTGGGGGTACATCACCATCACCGGCTACGAGAAGGCGGTGGCCACCGACGGCACGAAGCTGGTTGGCCTCGGAGAAAACTACGGCCCGCACTGGGCCACCTACGGCGGCATCGGCGTCAGCCCAGTCGACGATTTCTTCGACAACTACACCTCCCAAGGCTGGGCGACCGCGACGGGCGAGGCGGGCTTCGCGCTCGCGCTGTCGGGGCAGACCCAGTTCGTCGCCGTCCCGCTGTCGGGCAGCCGACTCTTTCGCGCGTACCTGAAGCCGCCCGGGGGAAGCTGGGCGCTGCTCACCGGCTCCGCGCCGCTCCCGGGGCCGGTGCAGCAAGCGCGCGCCACGATGTTGGGCACCACGCCGGTGCTCTGCTTCACCCACCTTCCCGGGTCGGGCAAGGTGCTGCAGTGCAGCGCGTGGAACGGCACGGCGTGGGTGCACGCGCTCGACCTCGGCCCCGGCACGGTGGAGAATTTCGACGTCTTCACCCGCGGCTCCACGGTGTGGCTGAGCTACGCGGCGGGGGGCCAGCTCAAGGTGAAGGCGCTCCAGCTCGTCAGCGGCGTGTGGACCGTGGCCGACGTGCCTGGCCCGGGCGGCGCGGCGGCGTGGAATACGCCGAGCTGCACCGCGGCCAACCCCGAGGCGTTCGCTTCGGCCGATTCCCTCACCCTGGTGTGGGAGGAAAATTGCAGCTCCGGGTGGGTGGTACGGCTGCTCCGCGCGGAGTAGCGGTGCCCGACGCCGCCAGCTAACGTCGACCGCGCATGGCGCTCACTGTTTCAACGAGCATGGTCAAGACGTTCGTGACCAAGGGGAGCTCCGGCAAGTCCATCGCCGTGGGGGTGTACAAATACACGCCCGGCCCGCCCACGCCCGGCTTCGTCCCCGCCCCTGGCGTCAACGTCGCTGAGAGCTCGAAGCTGAAGAATGGGTCCGACACCGTGTTCTTCGACGGTGAGAGCGTGATGCTCAAGAGCTCGACAGTCGGCAGCTCGGGTGACCCGGCCGCGCAGAT